>CAXHZZ010000017.1:0-35460 GCA_964021635.1 uncultured Tenacibaculum sp. | reverse complement strand
TTGTTAATTTTTGTTAAAACAGTGCGCCAAAATTACGCATTTTTCATCATCTTATGAAATAGAAAAAGAAAAATAGATAAATCCATAAAACATCTACGAAATGCCAAAAGATTCCACCTAGCTCAAACCCAAGCATATCCGATGCTGAATATTTCTTTTTAAAATGATTATAAATAACCACCAGCAGCACAATTATGCCTGCTAACAGGTGTAAAACGTGCATAAATGTTATTCCTAATATAAAAGATGTAGACACAGTACTCTCTGGCCCAGTAAAATATAATCCTACAGATTTTAGTTCATTAAAACCTACATATTGGTACCAAACGAAACCTAAACCAAGTATTAAAGTAACCAATAAAAGCCCTAATGAAACTTTTAAATTATCTTTCTTTAAAAATTTTTGAGAGAAAATTAGGGTAATACTACTTGAAAAAATCAAAACAGTACTAATGTAAAATGCTTGAGGTAAATCGAAACTAACCCAATCATCACGCTTCATGCTTATAACATAAGCACTTGTTAATCCTGCAAAAAACATTACCATACTAATCATCGAAACCCATAACATTGGTTTTGCTGATTTTCTCTTACCTGCTTTTAATTCTTCTTGTAAGGTTTGTTTACTCATTTAGTGTAAAAATTTATCTACCACATAAATTATGGGTACAATTGTAATATAAAAAACACTAGCTAACATTAATTTTCTAGCATCCGTGTTTTCTTCTGATTTGTATAATTTAAAAGCGTAATACAACATTAACACACCAAGTAGCAATACTACTACAGCAGTTAATGGATAAATATAAAAGTTACCTGTTACTTTTAAAACCGGTGCAACCGACATTAAAATCATAATACAGGTATAAAAAATTATTTGTACAATAGCTCCTTTGTCTTTTTTATCCATAGGAAGCATATGAAGACCTGCTTTGTTATATTCTTCAAACTGTAACCAACCAATTGCCCAGAAATGTGGAAATTGCCAAAAAAACTGAATTAAAAATAAAAACCCAGCTTCAATACCAAACTCCCCCGTTGCAGCAACCCATCCTAACATAAAAGGAATTGCCCCAGGAATGGCACCCACAAAAACAGCTAAAGGTGTTACAGCTTTTAAAGGCGTATAAGCACTTGTGTATAAAAAGATTGAAATTGCACCAAATAAAGCACATTTAGGATCTATGGCATATAATATTCCAATACCTGCAATCGTAAAAACAACTGCAATTGTTAACGCTACCGCTACGCTCATTCTGCCAGCAGGCAAAGGGCGTTTTTGAGTACGCTGCATTAACGAATCAATATCTTTCTCTATAACCTGGTTGAATGCATTAGATGCCCCGACCATTAAATAACCACCTAATGATAATAATAAAACTATAGTATAGTCAATTGTTTCTGCTCCCAACAAATAACCCGTAACTGATGTAAAAACAACACTTATAGATAAACCAACCTTGGTTAATTGTTTAAAATCGTTAAACATTGATTTTAAAGAAGGTTTAATATGTACTGGTGAGATAGAATCCACTTATCGTTTTATTTTTTGCAAAGATATTTCTTTCTTCTTTAATGACCATAAAAAAAAATAGTAATCGAAATATAAAAAAAATTAAAAACTGCTTTGTGGTTTAAAAAAAGGTGTTATATTTGCACCCGCATTGAAAGCAATGCAACGTTCTTTAAAATAATTTTTGACTACGCGAAAGTAGCTCAGGGGTAGAGCATCACCTTGCCAAGGTGGGGGTCGCGGGTTCAAATCCCGTCTTTCGCTCTGAGACTTTCTTAAAAATATACCAAGTTTGATTGTATTACAATCAAATCACGCTGAAGTGGTGGAATTGGTAGACACGTTGGACTTAAAATCCAATGACCCTTGGGTCGTGCGGGTTCAAGTCCCGCCTTCAGTACTAAACCTCGCTTTTATTAGCGAGGTTTATTTTAAGAAAGCAGTCAAAAAAATATAAATATACCAGCTGAAGTGGTGGAATTGGTAGACACGTTGGACTTAAAATCCAATGACCCTTGGGTCGTGCGGGTTCAAGTCCCGCCTTCAGTACTAAACCTTAACATTTATTTGTTAAGGTTTTTTTATTTTATAAAGTTAACTACAACTTTTCTCAAAAAAATTAAAAACAAAAAAAGAGGACTTTGCCCTCTTTTTTACAAATTGAAATAGTATATTATTTTTCTGAATCTTCTTCCATCATCTTCTTATCCTCTTCAGCAATCCTTGCATGTTCAGACTTTAAAGATTCATGCTCCTTATCCATTTTTTTGTGTTCGATCTTCATTCCTTCATGTTCTTTCTTCATCTCCTCTAAAGTAACCTCTCCAGAAGCATGTTTAGTTTCTAACTCGGTATGCTTTTCTAAAAGAATCTTATGTTCATCGATAAGTTTTTGATGCTTTGAAAGCAAAACTCCATGTGTTTTCTCCATACCAATATGAAGAGAATCATTTTCAACTCCATTATGTGCAGCAATCATTTTTTCATGGCTATCTGTCATTTCATTGTGCTGTGAAGTCATAGCTTCATGAGCTTTTTCCATTGCTACATGCTCAGTTACGAGTTCTTTGTGCTCAGCACTCTCTGCCGGGTTTTGCTTGCAAGAAACTACAGTTAGCATTATTGCAAAAATCATTACATATTTCATAATTAAAGTGTTTTTATTATAACAACAAATATATTTATTTTTTAGGTCTTTAGATTAAATAAAAAATAAAAAACACTTTTTAACCTTAAATAAATACCTTAAAATCAAAAAGTTATTACATTTAAAAACAAGTTGCTAATTATTATTGTATCTTTTGCTAAATAATAAGGAGCATGTCGTTCTTAAAAATTTGACATCATTAAATACTAAAATACTTAAGCACTTTATTTAACTGCACAACCTATATTGGTTATAAAATAAACTTAATTATATTTAAAGATAAATCATAAGAATTAGCCCTCAATTAGAAATCAATTTCTGATTTTAATTTAAGCAACTATATATCTTATTTAAAAGTTTATATATTTTGTAATTGATTAAACAAATAAACGTCTATATTACTGGATTAAAACAAAAAATTATGCGCAAAATATTTTTATTACTAAGCTTAACTTTTTTTATAAACTCATTTGGTCAAACAAGTGTTTTTAATACTTTATTAAAAAAACATGTTAATAGTGCTGGATTTGTAGATTATAAAAACCTACAAAAAGATGAAACTAAACTTGATTCTTACTTAGGTTATTTAAACAAAACAACGCCTCAAAAAAATTGGTCTTCGGCAAAAACCAAAGCTTTTTGGGTAAATGCTTATAACGCTTACACTATAAAAATAATTTTAGACAATTACCCTTTAAAAAGCATCTTGAATATTAAAAAAGATGGGAAGGATGCGTGGAGCATTCCTTTTGCTAAAGTTGGTGGCAAAACCTATACTTTAAATCATATTGAGCATCAAATTTTACGTAAAAAATTTAACGACCCAAAAATTCATGTTGGTGTAAATTGTGCTTCAGGCTCTTGTCCACAATTAGGTAATTTTGCTTTTACAGAAGCAAATTACGAAAGCAAAACCAATAGCTTAATGAAAAAATTTATTAATGATTCTTCAAGAAATAAAATTTCAGAAAACAACATAAAACTTTCAAAAATTTTCGAATGGTTTAAAGGAGATTTCACCAAAAAATCCTCTTTAATCGATTTTATAAACAAATACTCTAACACCAAGGTAAATGCAAAAGCAAGTATTAGTTTCTTAAAATATGATTGGAGTTTAAATGAAAAATAATTAAGATGATTTGCTTTTAACAAGGAAACCTTTAAAACAATTTGTACTTTTACTTTTCAACTTAATATAAACACATGACAAAAACATATTATGATCCAGCTGACCTACGTAAGTTTGGAAAAATATCAGAATGGAATGAAGAACTTGGTAACAAGTTTTTCGACTACTATGGTAAAGTATTTGAAGAAGGAGCTTTAACAGCTCGCGAAAAAAGCTTAATCGCCTTAGCTGTTGCCCATACAGAGCAATGCCCATATTGTATAGACGCTTATACAAAAGACAGCTTAGAACGTGGAATTACGAAAGAAGAAATGATGGAAGCATTGCATGTTGGAGCTGCAATTAAAAGTGGTGCAACACTGGTTCATGGAGTGCAAATGATGAATAAAGTAAATAAGTTAGAAATGTAAAAACTACTATTGTTTTATTTATAAATGAAACAATAACTTACGCTATCTGAAAAAGAAAAACACATTAAATAACAGAACAGAAACCAACCATGGTTGTGCTGTCATAATTTAAAAAAATGGCTACAAAATCCCTTCAAGCAAGAAATAATGACTTGGCAAATACCCAACGTCAATTAGAAATTTTATCAAACGGAATTTTTGCCAATGGAGAACTACCTACATTTGCAAAAAAAATAAAAGAAACAAATCAGTTTCCACTTCGTCCTAAAAAATTAGAAATACTGCAAATTAATCTAGGTTATATGTGTAATCAAGTTTGTGCACATTGCCATGTAGATGCTGGTCCTGATCGTAAAGAAATCATGACAACCGAAACAATGCAGCAGTGCCTAGATGTTATAAAAAAAACAGGTGCACATACCCTAGATTTAACAGGAGGCGCACCAGAAATGAATCCGAATTTTAGGTGGCTTGTAGAGGAAGCTGCTAAAGCAGGAATTAAAGATTTTATTGTACGCTCTAACCTGACTATTATTAGAGCTAATAAAAAATATTATGATTTACCTGAGTTTTTTAAAAAACATAATGTTCATGTAGTCTCTTCAATGCCACATTGGACACGTGGAAAAACTGACAAACAACGTGGTGATGGTGTTTTTGATAAATCTATAAAAGCATTACAAATGCTAAACGAGGTTGGTTACGGAATTGAAGGTTCTGATTTAAAATTAGATTTGGTTTACAATCCGTCAGGAGCTTTTTTACCTGGAGACCAGGCTGCTTTGCAAAATGATTTTAAGAAAGCTTTAAAAGAAGATTTTAACATTGATTTTCACAATTTATTTGCTATTACAAACCTACCTATAAGTAGGTTTTTAGATTATTTAATTGCTTCAGAAAATTATGAAGAATACATGCATTCGTTAGTAGAAGCATATAATCCGTTGGCTGTTGAAAATGTAATGTGTACAAATACTTTATCTATTAGCTGGGATGGAAATTTATATGACTGTGATTTTAATCAAATGTTAAACTTAAAAGTAAACTCGAAAGTAAAACACATATCAGAATACAACGAAGAATTACTACAAGATAGAAATATTATTATTAATCAACATTGTTATGGTTGTACTGCAGGTGCTGGTAGCAGCTGTCAAGGGGTTGTAGCATAAAACAACACAATAGAGACTAAACTCTTTTGTTAAAATTGTGAAAAACAGAACAGCCATACTAATTTTTGCAAATTCTGCAGAAAAAGAAGCAAACTTAAAACCTTTTTTTTCTTCGGATGTTTTTGCTATTTTAAACAAACACACGCTAAAAACTGTTAAAAAAACAAGGTTTTCATATTATCTTTTTTCTGAAAAAGAACAAATTGGAAACTCTTTTGGCTGTAGATTTTCTAATGCAATTCAAACGCTTTTTAACAAAGGTTACAATAATGTAATTACTGTTGGTAATGACACACCTCACTTAAAAACTAGTCATTTATTAGAGGCTAAAAACAAACTAGTAGTAAACGACCTCGTCATTGGTCCATCTAAAGATGGTGGATTTTATTTATTGGCTATAAAAAAAGAATATTTTGATAAAAAAACATTCTTAAAATTACCGTGGCAAACCAATCGTTTGCAAAAAAGTATCGCTACATTATATAAACATCAAAAAATAAAGCGATTAGAGCTATTAAGTGATATAGACAAAAAAGATGACATTAAGATAATTCTTAATAGTTTTAAAGCTATTTGCTCAACTCTTTTATCTCTATTAATAAAACATATTCAATGCTCTAAAAAATTAATAAAATTTGTTTCTTTATTTATAAAAGAAACAAATTACACTTCAAAACTAAACAAAGGTCCCCCAGGTGTTTTTGTACAATTAAATTTTTAAGAAGTAAACTCAAACTATTAAATTACTCAAACAAAAACTACTAAATGAAACATCTTTTAATGTGGGTTTTTATGCTTACTGTTAGCATAAATTTTTCACAAAGTAAAATTATTACAGGTACTGTTATAGATAAAAACACAAACGAAAAACTAGCTTTTGTAAATGTTATAGATCAAGAAGGTAACGGGGTAATTACAAACGAATATGGAAATTATGAAATATCGATAACCTCAGCAACAACCATTTTAACTTTTTCTTATATAGGGTATAAAACTGAAAAAAAAATAACGAACAATAGAAGCAAAATCAATGTTTTTTTAGCAGAAGAAAAAACAAATTTAAACGAAGTTGTAGTAACTGCCTTAGGATTAAATAGAAAAACAAAGGAGTTAGGTTATGCTGTACAAGAAATAAAATCAAAAGATCTTACCGAGGTAAAAACTGTTAATTTTTTAGATAATTTATCTGGTAAATTAGCAGGTGTAACAATATCGCAAGGCGCAACTGGTGTTGGTTCTTCATCGAAAATTACTATTCGTGGTGAAGCATCATTTTCAAATAACAATCCGCTTTTTGTAGTTGATGGAACACCTATTAATAATAATACTGTTTTTAACTTTACCAACGAAGCTTCGGCTGGTTTTCAAGAAATTGATTTTGGAAATGGAGCTATGGAGGTAAATGCAGACGATATTCAATCTCTAACTATTTTAAAAGGACCCAGTGCGGCTGCCCTATATGGTACAAGAGCTTCTAACGGGGTAATTGTTATAAAAACAAAAGACGGTAGTAAAAAGAAAGGTTTAGGTATTAGTATAAATTCTTCTGTAACTATAGATAACGCATTTCGTTTACCTGAATTTCAAAATAAATATGGTCAAGGAAATGGTGGTAATTTTGAATATTCTAATGGTCTTGGTGGTGGTATTAACGATGTAATATCTTATTCATGGGGACCTAGATTAGATACAGGTAATTTAATTGCTCAATTTGATTCTCCTGTTACGCTATCAGATGGAACTATAATTAGAGGTGGAGATACCTCGTTGTATAATAACATTCCAATTACTCCAACTTTATTTAAATCTAACCCTAACAATTTAAAAGATTTCTATAAAACAGGTATTACAACAATTAACAACATAGCTATAAACGATAATTTCGAAAGAGGTTCGTATAGGCTTTCGCTTACAAATTTAGATAGCGAATCTATAATTCCTGGTGTAAATCTAGAGCGTAAAACCATTGCCTTAAAAACAAAATTTAACCCTACAGAAAAAACACGCATTTCCTCATCTATTAATTATATAAATTCTAGTAGTGACAATAGACCTTCTAATGGTTATGGTAGCGAAAATGTAAATTACTCATTAGTAGCCTGGGGGCCAAGATCATTAAATATTAATAGTCTGCGCAATTATTGGCAACCTGGTTTAGAGGGGTTGCAACAATATAATTTCAATTATAGGTATTTTGACAATCCTTTTTTTATTTTAAAAGAAAACACAAACTCTTTTAATAGAGATCGTGTTTTTGGTAACATCTCTGCGCATCAAGAAATTACAGAAAAACTAAGTGTTTCATTACGTGTAGGTATGGATTACTCATCAGAAAAAAGAAAATTTAAACGTAATTTTAGTTCAAATCGATTTGCAAACGGAGCCTTTGCCGAACATGATGTTTTTTATAGAGAAGTAAACAGTGATTTTTTAATAAATTACAAAGATAATTTTGGTAACTTTTCTTTTGATGCCTCTTTGGGGGGTAATAGGTTAGATCAAAAAGCATCAACAAAGCAAGCACAAACAACTAATTTAGCACAACCAGGTATTTTTAGCCTAAACAATGCTGCTTCACCTATTGAGTATTTTCAGTTTGAATCTAACAAACGAATCAATTCTTTATACGGAATTGCAAAACTTGGCTATAAAGATTATTTATATGTTGATGTTACTGGTAGAAATGATTGGTCAAGTGCACTTGCAACCCCTTTTTCGGTTGATAATGTCTCTTTCTTTTATCCTTCTATTTCTACAAGCTTTATTTTATCAAACGCAACAAACCTGCCAAATAGTATCTCTTTTGCTAAATTAAGAGCTAGTGTTGCTCAAGTAGGTAACGATACAAACCCATACCAAACTTCTGGTGCATTTGTTTCTAAAACTACATTTAATGGACAACCAACATTTAGCAATCAAGATTTTATTCCAAATGCAAATTTAAAGCCCGAAATCACTACTTCATACGAAGTTGGTGCAGATATTAGATTTTTTAATGATCGTTTACGTTTAGATTTTACTTACTATAATGCCACAACAAAAGATCAAATTATATCGCTACCAATAGCTATTTCATCGGGTTATAACCAACAAGTTGTAAACGGAGGGAAAGTAAACACAACAGGTTTTGAAGTTGTTTTAGGCATTACACCAATTAAAACAACTAATTTTAAATGGGAAACCACTTTTAATTTTGCCACCAATAAATCAATCATCAAAAGCTTACCACAAGAAAATGGCCGTTTAACTTTAGCCTATAGTCGAATTTACGATAGCGCAAACCAAACAGTATATTTTCAAGTTGAAGAAGGGGGTCGTATTGGCGACTTTTACGGTACTGGATATTTAAAAGATGAAAGCGGTAAATTTATTATTGTTGATGATTCTGATAAGCCAGAAGAAAACGGTAAATTTATTGCTGATAATAATTTACAAAAACTTGGTAACTATAATGCTGATTTTACCTTAGGTTGGAATAATAATTTTAATTTCAAAAACTGGAACGCTAGTTTCTTATTTGATTGGCGACAAGGCGGTGAAATTGTTTCTAGAACAAGTGCTTTAGGTAATGTTGGCGGACAATTAGCTGAAACAGCTTTTAGACCAGATGAAGGTATTATTGCTAACGGTGTAGGAAGAACATCTGGCTTACCTAATACGATTGCTATTTCGGCAGAAAACTATTACAGGCAATTTTACGATAGAAACCATGAAGAAAATAACGTTTATGACGCTTCATATTTAAAATTACGTCAGTTTTCAATAGGATACACACTAAACTTTAAAGAAGGGTTTTTGGGATTAAAAGATAGCTCTACATTAAACTTATCTGTTATAGGAAACAATTTATTTGTACTTACAGAAAATCCGCATTTCGATCCAGAACAACTAGCAGTACAAGGAAACGGTTTTGTTAGTGGTGTAGAAGATATGAGCTATGCTACAAGCAGAAGTTTTGGGTTTAAAGTAGGCTTTAATTTTTAAGAATATTATTATGAAAAAATACATATTTACCATTGCAATTTTTATTACAATACTAACAAATTGTACTACCGATTTTGAAAACATTAACACCAATCAAAATTCACCTGTTAACGTGCAACCAAGTTTATTATTACGTCAAGTAATTTATGATTTTGGTGAGCAAATGAGTTATGAAGGTTTTGCTGCTGGAAATTTATTAGCGCAGCATTACGCACTTTTAGATTTTAATTTATTCGACCGTCACGATTTAAAAAGTCCACAATTAGGAGGAAATCCTTGGCCTATATTTTTTACTAATTTACGCGATAATGAAATTATTCTAAAAAAATCTCGCAACAACGCAGCATTTAAAGTTTACGAAGGTCCTAGTTTAATTTTAAAAGCATACATGGCAGCAGCTTTAACAGATATTTTTGGTGATGTTCCTTACTTCGAAGCCTTCAATGGTATAGAAGGCAGCGTAACTCCTGTGTATGACTTACAAGAAGATATTTATCAAAAAGAAAAAGGTATTTTAGATAATATTGATAAAGGAATTGCCGCAATAAATGCCTATTCGGGGTCAATATCTTTAGAAGGTGATATTTTATTTAATGGCGACTTAAATGGGTGGATTAGATTTGCAAACTCATTAAAAATAAAATACTTAATTCGTATTTCTGCAAAGATTGATGTTACCAATCAGCTACAAACCTTATTTACAAACGGAAATTATATTACCTCTAATAACCAAAATGCAACTTTCGATTTTACAAACTCGGCACCAAATAGTTTTAGGTTTGCACAATTAAGAAATGGCGATTTCACTAACTTTGTAATGTCAAAAACTGCACAAGAAATTTTCGAAAACTTAAATGACAATCGAGTTGACAACTTTTATCAGCCATTTGTGAACGCTACATCTAATGAATATAGTGGTTTAATTAACGGTATAAACGCCGCAACCACTACTCCATCACCAAATAATTACTCATTGGTTGGTAAAATTTTTAGAGAAGATACTTCTTCATTAGACGCCAACTTTATAACTGCTTGGGAAACTAATTTTTTATTAGCAGAAGCAGCTCTTAAAGGGTTAATTAGTGCTAATGCTGAAACTCTATACAACAATGGTGTTACGCAAGCTTTCGAATACTGGAACACTAGTTTACCCGTAAATTACTTAACAGAAAATGCAAATATAAATGCCATAGGGAAAACACCATTAGAGCAAATTATTACTCAAAAATGGATTGCCAACACCATAAATGGTTACGAAAGTTGGATTGAATACCGAAGAACAGGGTTCCCAACGCTTAAAAATGTTGCTGCTAGTTTAAATGATGGATTAATTCCGGTAAGAATGCCTTATCCAGCAGATGCTGCTGCATTAAATCCTGAAAATTATAAAATTGCAGAAACTGCTACAAACGGAAACAGTTTGGATGTAAAGGTTTGGTGGGATGAATAATCTTGTTTAAAAACTTATTATGATCTAAATAATTTAACCAAACTGTATTTATTGTAAATATTATAAATTTAAAAATGAGCTTTTTTAGTCTAGAAAATATAGAAATGGCACAATGGCTATTAATAATTAGCTCGAGTTTAATCTTGTTCTTCTTATCTCCTCTCGCAAAAACAACTGATGAATTTTTTAAGGCCGTAACCAAAAAGAAAACACCAAATACCTTAGTGTTAACTGGAAGTTTAATTATCTCATGGATTTTTGCAAAAAGTATTACAAACGCAGCAAATCTGGGCCTTTCTTTTGGTATCGTAGGTGGTGTTGCTTATGCTGGTTATTATGTATCTTTTGCCGTGGCTGGTATTATTATTTACCAATTAAGAGTAAAAGGTAATTATAAAAGCATTCATGAGTTTTTAATTTCAAAATTTGGGAAAAGTGCAATGGCTCTTTTTTCTATTTTAATAGCATTTAGACTTTTTAACGAAGTTTGGAGTAATACCATGGTTATTGGAAGTTATTTTGGCGCACAAGAAACCAGCTCGTACTATTGGGCAATTCTTGTTTTCACTACTTTAACATTAGCCTACGCATTAAAAGGAGGTTTAAGTAGTTCAATATTTACAGATGTAATTCAAATGGTTTTATTTTCTGTTTTATTGATAATAATATTAACAACTATTTTTTCAACAAAAGAATTTACATCAGAACAAATAATTTCCTCTGGAACATGGAGTTTTGAGCTGGGTTTAAATTTATTCTTTGCGGCAATAATTCAATCTTTTAGTTATCCATTTCACGATCCTGTTTTAACAGATAGAGGCTTCATAAGCACTCCTAAAACAACCCGTAAAAGTTTTATATGGGCTAGTTTTTTAGGAGCAGTTTGCATTGTATTATTTAGTTTAATTGGTGTTTATGCTAAAGCTATTGGCATACAAGGGCAAGCTGCTGTAGAAGTAGGTAAAGCATTAGGTGTTGTTATTTTGTTAGTAATTAATTTCATTATGATAACCTCTGCAGCCTCTACATTAGACTCTACTTTTTCTTCTTTTTCTAAATTAATATCTATAGATTTAAACTTAGGAAAAACAGTTTCATTTGGACGATTAACAATGATAATTATTGCTATTTTAGGAACAGTTCCTGTTTTTTTTAATGCAGAAATTTTATCTGCAACCACAATTTCCGGAACTATGGTTATAGGCCTAACCCCTGTTTTTATATTTTGGCAAATAAAAGTTCCTAAAATTAGTTTTTATTTATCTGTAATCTGCGGTTTATTCTTTGGTTTATTATTAGTTTTTAAATTATTTCCAGAATTCTTAATTTTCACAAAAGGAAAATATGCAGATTTACTTTGGGTAAATGTTTGGGGAATTTTAAGTTGTATAATTTTATATTTTATTCCAAAATGGATAAAAAAATAATCAATATAGGTAACATAAAAGGAAAAACATTACTTTTTGGTGGTGTTTATAGTAATTTACAAGCTTTAGAAGCTTTGAAAAAAATTGCTGAAAAAGAAGGAATTGCTCCTGAAAACTGTATTTGTACAGGAGACATTGTTGGCTATTGCGCACAACCAGAAGAAACTGTACAGTTATTTAAATTATGGGGAGCAAGAAGTATCGTTGGTAATGTAGAAATTCAATTAAGAGAAAATGCTGAAGATTGTGGATGTGATTTTAAAGAAGGTTCTCGTTGTGATGGTTTTTCGCAACTTTGGTATCCTTTTGCGAAAAGTAAACTATCTAATAATTCACTAAATTACTTAAAAACATTACCTAATTATATCTGTTTTAAATACGCAAATAAAAATGTTAGTGTTCTACATGGTTCGTATTTCAATGTATCCGAATTTATTTTTAAATCTACTAATTGGAGTGTAATAAAACCTAATTTCGAAGCTACAAAAAGTGATGTAATTATCGCTGGCCATTGTGGTTTGCCTTTTTACAATCAACAAAAAGATAAAATATGGCTAAATCCAGGTGTTATAGGGATGCCCGCTAATAATGGTAATCCATCTGTTTGGTATGCAATTTTAGATGATATAGACAATAATTTTGGTTTTAAACATAAAACGTTAGATTATGATTATAAATTAGCTAGTGAATTAATGCAAAATCATTTACTTCCTAAAGAATATTCACAAACAATTATTACAGGTATTTGGGATAATACCGAAATTTTACCAACAGAAGAAGCTTCTTTGCAAGGACTTAAAATTAAGTTATAAAACATTTAAAAATGAAAAAAATTCTGTTCTTAATTACCTTAATAAACACTACTTTATTTAGTCAAAATAATTTAGATAATTTATTAAATAAGTGGAATAGAAAAAATGTTCCTTATATCTCTGTACAAACTTTATCCTTACCAAATACAAAGGCAATTTTATTAGATGCTAGAGAAACCTACGAATATAATGTTAGCCATATAAAAGATGCTATTCACGTTGGATATAATAACTTTAAGCTCTCAGAAATCACAAAAAAACTACCCGATAATAAAGATGATAAAATTGTAGTTTATTGCTCTCTAGGAATACGTTCTGAAACAATTGCTCTCAAATTAATAAAAGAAGGGTATACTAATGTTTATAACCTTTACGGCGGTATTTTTGAATGGAAAAATGCTAACTATAAAGTACAAGATACTTTAGGGAATAATACAGAAAAAATACATACTTTTAACAAACGATGGAGCAAGTGGCTCTTAAAAGGAGAAAAGGTTTATGACTAAAAACTTATTATTAATATTTACAAGAAATCCTGAATTAGGAAAAGCAAAAACACGCTTAGCCAAAACAGTTGGTGATGAAACTGCTTTAGAAATTTACAAGTTCTTACTAGATAAAACCAAACAAGTTACAACTAATTTATCTTGCGATAAAGCTGTTTACTACTCGGTAAAAGTTCGTGAAAATGACATTTGGACCAGTGATGTATTTCAAAAACACCAGCAAAAAGGCGAAGATTTAGGCATTAGAATGTTAAACGCCTTTAAAGACGGATTTAAAGCTGGTTATGAAAAAGTAATGATTATTGGTAGCGACTTATACGATTTAACTCCAAATCATATTAACGATGCTTTTTCTAAACTTAATACTAATGATGTAGTAATTGGCCCTGCAGAAGATGGTGGTTATTATCTTTTAGGAATGAAAAATCTACAATCTGCTATTTTTAAAAATAAAAAATGGGGTACAGCAACAGTAAGAAAAGACACACTTAACGATTTACATAAAGTAAGCGTACATTTATTAGAAGAACTTAATGATGTTGATGTTTTTGATGACATTAAAAACCACAAAGCATTTCAACACTTTTTAAAATAAACGTTATTGTGATACATGAAGAAGTCTTTAATTAAAAATAACTTTACGTTTACAATAACAGCAACATATCTATGAAAAAAAAACAACTACAAGAAACAACAGATTTTTTAAAATCTAACGGAATTATAAATCCTGAAATCGGAATTGTTTTAGGAACAGGTTTAGGAAAATTAGTTAACGAGATAAATATTGAAAAAGAAATCTCGTATACTGATATTCCGAATTTCCCACAAGCAACAGTCGAATTTCATTCAGGTAAATTAATTTACGGAACCTTATCAGGAAAAAAAGTACTGGTAATGTCTGGGCGTTTTCACGTATACGAAGGCTACAATCTTTGGGAAGTTACCTACGGCATAAGAACAATGCACAGTTTAGGAATCAACACTCTATTAATTTCTAATGCTGCGGGTGCTATTAATCTTACTTATAAAAAAGGAGATTTAATGTTATTAGAAGATCATTTAAATCTACAAGGAGGTTCGCCGCTAGCATTTAAAGGAGCCAAAGATTTCGGAAACATTTTTGCAGATATGCTTGAGCCTTATTCGAAAAAAATTAATGGTTTACTGAAAGAAATTGCAGTAACAAACAACATTCAATTGCATAAAGGTATATATGCAAGTGTTGTAGGTCCGCAATTAGAAACAAGAGCAGAGTACAGAATGTTGCAAATTTTAGAAGCAGATGCCGTTGGTATGAGTACTGTGCCAGAAGTTATCGTTGCTAAACAATTAAATTTACCATGTGCCGCAATTTCAGTTTTAACAGATGAATGTGACCCTAAGAATTTACAACCTGTAGATATTGCCGAAATTATTGCTGTTGCTGGTAAAGCTGAACCAAAAATGATCACTTTATTTAAAGAACTAATTAATAAATTATAAGGTCATTCCGAACGAAGTGAAGGAATCTATTTCCTTATTATACTTCCTCAAAATATAAAAACAAAAAAAATGAGTTATTTAGAAACCACACACAATGTATATAAAGAAGCAGCTTTAACGCCAGATGTTGGCTTGTGCTGTACCACAAATCCTATTTGGGAATTACCAGGTTTAAAAATTCCTAAAATCATGCAAGAAATGAACTACGGTTGTGGTTCTACAGTACATGCACGCGATTTAACCAACAATCCTAAAATGCTATATGTTGGTGTTGGTGGCGGAATGGAATTATTACAATTTGCCTATTTCAACAGACATAAAGGTGGTGTTATTGGTTTAGATGTAGTTGATGAAATGTTAGAAGCATCTCGAAAAAACTTTATCATTGCCGAAGAACAAAACGATTGGTTTAAAAGCGATTTTGTTGATTTACGTAAAGGTGATGCAATGAACTTACCTGTTGATGATAATTCGATTGATGTTGCCGCCCAAAACTGCTTATTCAATATTTTTAAGTCGGATGATTTAAAGAAGGCAATTGCAGAAATGTACCGAGTAATAAAGCCTCACGGAAAATTAGTAATGAGTGATCCTACTTGCGAGCAAGAGATGAATGAAGAATTACGTAACGACGAACGTTTACGCGCGTTGTGTTTAAGCGGTAGTTTAACAATTGCCGATTATGTAAAAGCGTTAACAGATGCTGGTTTCGGAACCATAGAAATTAGAGCTCGTAAGCCTTACCGTATTTTAGATCCAAAGAATTACCCAACAGATGAATTAATTTATATAGAATCTATTGAGGTTGCCGCAATTAAAGATCCAATGCCAGCAGATGGTCCTTGTATTTTTACAGGAAAAGCTGCAATTTATTACGGTGATGAAGATTATTTTGATGACGGATTAGGCCATACTTTATTAAAAAATCAGCCATTAGCAATTTGTGATAAAACAGCCGCAGCTTTAAAATCTTTAGGCAGAGACGATATTTTCTTCTCTGAATCTACCTATCATTATGATGGTGGTGGATGTTGTTAAAAACAGCGAATACTAAAAAAACCTCATACAATTATGAGGTTTTTTTGTTTTACAAAAATAGTTTTAACCTTCACTCCTTTTCTAATAGCTTTGCATAAAAATAGCTACTAGATTATAAAATTAAAAACACCAAAAATGAGAATACTCTTAGCAATTTGCCTTACTGTAATACTTACTTTATCTTCTTGTAAACAAAACATCAAAAAAGATACAAAAGAAGTACAACCAACAATAAACAACATTCAATTTAAAAACAAAGCACATCAATTAGCATATAAAACAGTAGAAAAAACGGGTAACTACAGTAAACTTTCATCAAACAAAGATGTGATTTATACGTATACTTATAAAACACCAGATGGTAAAACAGATACCTCAACCGAAAAATATATTTTTAATAACGAGTTGTCTTATGGTTTGTATACTAAACACGAAAGAACGCTTACGCATTTATCAGGTAATATCGAGCAAGGTTATGATGGTAAAGAATTTTGGTTAAAAAATAACGGAGAAATTATTTTAGATTCTATAGCTTTAAAAAGAGTAGCTTTTAACAGGCCTACCAACTTTTATTGGTTTACGATGATTCAGAAATTACTAGATCCAGGTGTAAATTATGAATACATAAAAGAAGAAAATATTGGTAATAACGAATACGATATTGTTAAAATTACGTTTAATTCTGAAGACAATAAACCAAAGGATATTTATCAATTATATATTAATAAAAAAACTAAGTTAATAGATCAGTTTCTTTTTACTGTTGTTGATTTTGGTAAAACTGATCCTTTTTTAATGAAATTGCAATATGAAAATATTGAGGGCATACTTATACCTACTAAAAGAAAATACAAAAACTCTAATTGGGATGCAGAAGTAACCAATAAACCATGGATATTTGTAAACTGGACGAACATAAAGTTTAACAATGGTTTAAAAATTACTGACTTTAAAAAATAAATTAAGACTTTTTTAAAAATCTAAGTAATAAAAACTTAAAACAGAATTTGATTAATAGCGCTATGAAAACATTTAAAGAAATATACCATAAGCTTATAGAAAAGAAAACTCTAATCCGTTTATTAAAATATGTAACGGGTTTGGCTATTTTTATATTGCTATCAATAGCTCTACTATTCTCTATGGTGTATTTTGAAGTGTTTGGCGCTTTACCTAACAACGAAAAATTATCATCTGTAATAAATGAAGAAGCTTCTTTAATATATTCTTCGGATAATGTAATTATCGGTAAAATTTTTACAGAAAACCGAACCAATATCAACATATCAGAAATACCAAATCATTTAAAAGAAGCTTTAGTTGCGACTGAAGATAAACGTTTTTATACTCATAATGGTTACGATGGTCAGAGCTATGCAAGAGTATTATTTAAAAGTATTTTAATGCAAGATGCTTCTGGTGGTGGCGGAAGTACAATTACGCAACAATTAATTAAAAACCTATACGGGCGTAAATATCACGGTTTTTTAAGTATGCCCATAAACAAGATTAAAGAACTTATTATTGCTAGCAGAATGGAAGGCTTGTATTCTAAAAACGAAATACTTCAATTGTATTTTAATTCGGTGCCTTTTGGTGAAAATATTTTCGGAATAGAATCTGCCGCTAATCGATTTTTTAATAAAAAGACGAATGAGTTAAATACCGAAGAATCTGCAGTGTTGGTTGGTATGTTAAAAGCAAACACCTATTACAACCCAAGGTTGAATCCTGAAAATGCTTTAAGCAGGAGAAATATTGTGCTGCAGCTTATGAAAAACGAACAGTATTTAAATACCAAAACTACAGATAGTTTACAAAAATTACCACTTACACTAAGCTATAAAAACCTCGATTTAAAAACAACTGCTGGTTATTTTTCTTATCAAGTAAAGAAAAAAGCTGTTAAAATAATAGATAGTATTAATGAAACAAGAAATATAAAACACAATATAGAAGCCGACGGTTTAAAAATATATACCACGTTAAATTACAGTATTCAAAAAATCGCCGAAAAAGCGGCTAAAGAACAACTTATAGTTAAACAAAAAGAGCTAGATAAAGAGTTACGATCGAATAGTTTAAAAAACAACTGGTTAAAAAAGAACCGTTTTTCTTCTGAAAAAGACAAACAAAACAAAACCTTTAAGTTGTTCGATTGGGATAGCACTAAAACGATAACAGGTACCAAAACTGATAGTTTATGGCATTATGCAAAAATGCTTAATGCATCTGTATTGGTTACAAATCCTAAAAACGGAGCAGTGATCAGTTGGGTTGGTGGCAATAATTTTAAAATGCTTCCTTTTGATATGGTTTCATCACACCGTCAAATAGCTTCTGCTTTTAAACCCATTTTATATGCTACCGCATTAGAAAATGGTATTTCGCCTTGCGATTATTTTGAAAACGAAGAAAAAACATATCCCGAATTTAATAATTGGAAACCTCAAAATGCTGATTATAAATCGACTCCAGATAATAAAATTGCCCTATGGAATGCCTTAATTCATTCTATGAATTTACCAACTATCGATCTTTATTTTAAACTTGAAAAAGACTTACTAATCAATTCGTGTGAAAAACTACAATTTCCGAAAGTTACCAATAACGCTCCGTCTATTGCTTTAGGAACCTTAGACTTATCATTGTCTGAAATAACAAAAGCGTACGGTAGCTTTGCTAATAATGGTGCCATGAATGACTTGTACATGATTACTAAAATTACTGATAAAGAAGGTGCTATTATTTACGAAAGTAAAGAACAAAAAGCTGAAGATGTCTTTAAAAAAGAAACCACCAATACACTAACAGCTATTTTACAAAAAGCTGTTGACCAAGGTACGGGAGCAAAGATTAGAAACACTTATAAAATTAAAGGTCAGCTTGCTGCAAAAACAGGTACCGCACAAGATTATACAGATGCTTGGTTTCTTGCCTACACCCCCAATATTGTTTTTGGTACTTGGGTAGGAACCTCTAAAAACACCATACATTTTAAAAGCGGAAAAGGTGCTGGTTCGTCATTAGCCTTACCTATTGTTGCCAATATTATTAAAGAAATAGAGAAAGATGCCGAACTAAGTAAAAAATACTTAACCGATTTTGATATTCCGGAAGATGTTTACGAATCTATAGAATGCCCTGCTTACAGACAAAAAGGAATTAAAGGTTTTTTTAATAGACTTTTTGGAAAGAAGAAAAAGAAGGAAGACTAGTCCTCATATTTTTGAAGTGCTTAGTTTTATTTTTAACTTGTTTTCTTATAATTTAACCTAAATTATGACAAAAAAAGAAACTATAGAAAAAAGTATTTTTGATAAATTTAGAAAATCATATCCTGAATTTCCTTCGGGTAGAACTGAACATGTTGACAAGCCTGATTTTATCATTCACAGTAAGCAGAAAATTGGAGTAGAAATTACTCAAATATTTAAAGATGATTATAAATCCAACAAAGGATCTCTCTTAAAATCAATAGAAGAAATAACTAGAAGAGTTTCGGAAGAGATCTTAAATTTATTCCGAGAGAAACAAATACCGAGATGCTATCTTATAATTCATTTAAATAAAAATGAATTCCCTCTTGTGAGTAGCCCAAATAAAATTGCTAAAATTTTCTTTAATGACATTATTAAAAACATCAATAAAAAAAAGAAAAACTACATACTAGAAAGAAATAACCATGGGGATCTACCTAAAATAGTTGAATCATATGAATTAATCTTTGATGAAAAAATAAAAGATTACGAATACATAGAATTGTATTCTACAATTGGAAAAGAAATTGATAATTTAAAAATTCAAAACATACTAGATAAAAAAGAAAAAGCTAAAATTGAATTTGAAAAATGTGATAAATATTGGTTAGTTATAAAATCAGGCGAATTATCTGCTGATTATTTACCCTCTATTCAAATTTCATCAGAAAGATTAAGAACAACATTCGATAAAATATTTATTTTAAAATACTTGGAAAATGAATTAATCGAAATTAAGTAAAAACATTAATCTAATACTTTTTCCCTAGGCAAACAACGTAGCAAAAGCCTCTTCTATTTTACCAACTAAAACAAGTTTTATACCGTGGTTTTTAGACGATATTTTATTGTATTTCGAGGCTACTAATGTTTTATACCCTAGCTTTTCAGCTTCTATAATACGTTGATCAATTTTAGAAACTGGTCGTATTTCTCCTGCCAAACCAACTTCGGCTGCAAAACAAACATTCGGATTAATTGCTAAATCTTGATTCGATGATAAAATCGCTGCAACAACCGCTAAATCAATCGCAGGATCATCTACATGAATTCCGCCCGTAACATTTAAAAACACATCTTTTGCACCTAATTTAAAGCCTGCTCTTTTTTCTAGCACAGCTAAAATCATGTGCAATCTTTTTAAATTATAACCTGTTGTAGATCGTTGTGGCGTACCGTAAACTGCGGTAGAAACCAACGCCTGAATTTCGATCATTAAAGGGCGAATACCTTCTAATGTTGATGCAATTGCGGTACCGCTTAAATCAGCATCTTTTTTTGAAATTAGTATTTCAGACGGATTTGATACTTCTCGCAATCCGCTAGATAGCATTTCGTAAATTCCGAGTTCGGCAGTAGAACCAAATCGGTTTTTCTGAGAACGTAATATTCTATAGGTATGATTTCTGTCGCCTTCAAATTGTAAAACAACATCTACCATGTGTTCTAAAATTTTAGGCCCTGCAATGTGCCCTTCTTTATTAATATGGCCAATTAATAATACCGGAGTTGAAGTTTCTTTGGCAAATTTTATAAGTTCTGCTGATGTTTCACGGATTTGAGAAATACTACCTGGTGAAGCTTCAATAGAGTTTGTATGTAAGGTTTGTATAGAATCAATCACCAAAACATCTGGCTTAACTTCTTCTATATTTTTAAATATTTGCTGTGTATTTGTTTCAGTAAGAATTAAGCAATTAGAATTTGTAGCTTCTAAACGCTCGGCACGCATTTTTATTTGCGACTGACTTTCTTCACCCGAAACGTACAATACTTTTTGTGGAATTTTTAAAGCTATTTGTAGTAACAAAGTTGACTTACCAATTCCGGGTTCACCACCCAATAAAACAACAGCTCCTTTTACAATTCCGCCTCCTAAAACAGTATCTAACTCGTTGTTTTTTGTTTCAACACGTTCTTCTTGATTCAATTGAATATCTTGAACTTTTAAAGGTGTAGAAACTCTTTTTTTATTGTTTTCTGGCGTTTTCCAACTTCTTTTTTCTTCTTTCTGAATTACCTCTTCTACAATGGTATTCCATTCTTTACAAGTATTGCATTGTCCTGCCCATTGCGCATGTTGCGCTCCACAGTTTTGACAGAAAAAAGTAGTTTTGGTTTTGGCCATTTAAAATAGATTGGAAGTTTTAAAATACTCAATAGTAATATTCAAAGTTACAAACTAATATCTAATACTATTGATTATTTTTAGCGTCTGTATAAATTTTATTCTAAAAAATATTGATCACTAAAACTGAATTTATTTTAATTTCTAATTTACCAGAGTTATGCGATGCTGAAATAAATTCAGCATGACGGTACTATGATTTTTATAATTACGAAAACAGCTTCTTAAACACAGCCGAACAAAATAGCTTATAACTAGAGTTTATAAAGAAACTGCGTTAGGGATTGAGCGGCATGTTTGAGCTCTTTTTTGTTTTTTTAAAAAAAGCGAGTAGCGAAAGCGCGACCTGTAAGGTAACGCCCTATTACTTTTTATTTTTATTATAAATAGGCAAAAATAAGAATGCTAAACCTCCAAAAATAATAATCATTGCTGTTTGGGCTGTCCACATAATCCAACCAAAAGCGGTTGCTGGCTCTTCTGCAATACCAAATAAAGCTAAGGCACCTGCCACGGCTACCGGATACAATCCAATACCTCCGTTGGTTGCTGCAATACTAAATCCGCCTGCAATAAAACCTATTAAAACGCCTCCTAAAGGAACACTTAAGCCATCAATAGCAGGTATTGTTGCCCAAAACATAAGTATATACATTAACCAAATAAATACGGTATGAAAAATAAATGTCCATTTATTTTTCATATTAAATATACTCATAACTCCTTCAACTAATCCTGAAATGAAGTTTTTAATTTTTAACCCAATTCCTGATGTAGCTTTTTTTACATATCTAGAAAATATAAACCCAGCGATAATAAGAACTACTACTATTGCTACTATTTTTATTGGATCGAAATTCTTTGTTAATAATTCGTATATAAAATCGAACTGTACAAATAATGTAATAGCAACAATACTTAACATCATTATTAAATCGGCTATTCTTTCGGCTACAATAGTTCCGAAACCTTTTTCAAACGGAATGTTTTCATAATTTGTCATTACCGCTGCGCGGGATACTTCTCCTGCTCTTGGGACAGCATAATTAACTAAATACGCCACTAAAACTGCCATAGTGCTATTTCCAAAATCTGGTTTATATCCCAAGGGTTCTAGTAAAAACTTCCAACGATATGCTCTAGACAAGTGACTTAAAAGACCAAAGAACAACCCTAAGGCTATCCACCAATAATTTGCCTCTTTAAAATAATCTAATAAAGTTGTTATCGATACTTTTGATAAAGAGTACCAAACCAAAAAACCTCCCAAAACGAGAGGTAATATAATTTTTAATGCTTTTTTAATATTCAAAACTATGTAAGGGTATTATGTTCTTCGTTAGGAAAAACCAAAGAAGGTTTAAAGTTTTTAGCCTCTTCAAGTTCCATAAAAGCATATACGATAAGTATTAACACATCACCTTTTGCTACTTTTCTGGCAGCGGCACCATTTAAGGTTATTTCGCCACTATTTCTTGGTCCAGGAATTGCATATGTTTCTAAGCGTTCGCCATTGTTGTTATTCACAATCTGAACACGTTCTCCTTCAATAATTCCCGCTGCATCCATTAAATCTTCATCAATGGTAATGCTTCCTATATAATTTAAATCGGCACCCGTAACTTTTACGCGGTGGATTTTAGATTTTACTACTTGTACTAACATAGTGCAAAAATAGTTTTTTAATGGTTAATGAGTTGTTTTAGAATGATTTTATTTTAAACGGATATTATCTATCAATCTAATTTCTCCTGCAAAAACAGCAATAAAAGCACGATATTTATATCCAGACTCTTTTTTTACGATGGTTTCTAATGTTTTTTCATTAGCTATTGTAAAGTACTCTAACTCTAATAACGGATGCTTCTGAAACTGTTTTTGCACCCATTCAGTAACTTCTACTGCACTATTTATGCCAAATTTCTTCTTTGCATTTTTAAGTGTTTTGTATATAAAAGGTGCTATTTTTCGATGTTCTTTTGTTAACCTTGTGTTACGTGAACTCATTGCTAAACCATCTTCTTCTCTATAAATATCACAGCCTTTTATCTTTACCGGAAGCGCATGTTTTTCAACCATTTTTTTGATGATTTGCAACTGCTGAAAATCTTTTTTTCCGAAATAAGCAACATCAGGCTCCACAATTTCGAACAATGTTTTTACGATAGTTCCTACTCCGTTAAAATGACCATCTCGAAATTCCCCTTCCATTTGATGCTCTAAACCATCGAAACTAAAATGCTCTGATTCAATATTTTTACTATATATTTCTTCTACAGACGGAAAAAACAAAACATTACAATTAACACTTTCTAAAAGCACAACATCGTTATCAAATGTTTTTGGGTACTTAACTAAATCCTCCTTATTATCAAATTGAGTAGGATTCACAAAAATACTCACAACCGTTATGTCGTTATTTTCTTTCGCCTTTTCAACAAGTGATAAATGCCCTTCGTGTAAAGCACCCATAGTAGGAACGAATCCGATAGATTTATTCTTAATTTTTACTTTTGATAAAAATTCTTTTAATTCTGATTTAGTTTTAAAAACTTTCATTCTATTATAGTTGAAATGCATGCAAAATTAGCAATTTAACATCATTTTAGCATAAATTTTCGTATTTTTGCATCTTCAATAAAATAGACGAATTTAATGAAGGATAAGAGAATATTATATGTTTCATCAGAGGTAATACCTTATTTACCTGAAACAGAATTATCATCTACTGCATTTAATGTTGCTAAAAACGCACATTCTAAAGGAGTTCAAACCCGTATTTTCATGCCTCGTTATGGGGTAATAAATGAGCGAAGACATCAATTACATGAAGTAATTCGTTTATCTGGTATGAATTTAATAATTAATGATATGGATATGCCATTAATTATTAAAGTTGCTTCTATTCCTAAAGAAAGAATGCAAGTGTACTTCATTGACAACGACGAATATTTTAAGCGTAAAGCTGTATATTCTGATGAAGATGATAAAATGTTTAGTGATAACGACGAACGTATGATTTTCTTTGCTAAAGGAGTCGTAGAAACCGTTAAAAAACTAAATTGGGCGCCAGATATTATTCATGTTCATGGATGGATGGCTTCTTTACTTCCATTATATTTAAAAGAATTTTATAAAGAAGAACCTCTTTTTACAGAAAGTAAGATTGTAACTTCAATTTACAATAATAATTTTGAAGAAGCTTTAGAAGGTGATTTAGCAAAAAAGATTCGTTTTGATAAGATAGATGAATCTAAAATAACAACCTTAACTACACCGAATGAGATTAGCATCTTAAAAAGTGCTATTGAAAACTCTGATGCTATTATTAAAGGTAGTGAAGTGTTACCAGATGAAATTAATGCTTTTATTGACGAAAAAAACACAAAAGTTTTAGAATATCAATCTGAAGAAGTTTTATCAGAAGCTTACTTAGAATTTTATAAAGAAAACGTTTTAGAAATAAGCGAATAACAATACAAATGATTAGAAAAATTGGTGTTTTAGGTATTAGCTTGCTATGTTTAGCAACTTTAGTATCGTGTGAAAAAGATTTTAGTGACGTAGGAAGTAGTGTTGTTAACAATACTAAATTTGAAACAGGCGAAATATTACTGGATGTAGAAATTGAAACAATTGATATTTCTGAATCGAATCCTCTAGAAATATACAAGTCTGTTAGAGCTGATAATATCAGTATTGGTTCTTTAGGTGATTATTGGCTTGGTGTATATAATAATGATAATTATAAGACAATAGAAGCTTCTTTTGTTAGCCAATTATCACTAGCAACCAGCCCAAAATTAAAAGATTTAGAACCGGCAACTGAAGATGGAGACATAGACTCTGTTTTTGTTCTTGATAAAGCTATTCTTAAATTGCCATACAAAGCTACAAATACAGGTACTGATAGTGATGGAAAACCAACTTTTAGATTAGATTCTGTATTAGGTGATAAAGATATTGCTACCTCTTTAAAGGTATATAGAAATGGTACTTTTTTAAATAGGCTAGACCCTAGTAACCCTGCTAAATCTAATAGTTTTCAATCTAATCATGCATATGATGAACTTACCTTATTAAATGAAAATATTGGGTTTACTTTCACGCCAAACCCTACAGACACAATGCTAGTATTAACAAGAAATATTAGTAATGGTAACACATATCAAGACACTCTTAGACTTGCTAACAAAGCACCCTTCTTAAGCATTCCTCTTGACTTAACAGAGATAGAAACAATTTTTTGGGATAAGCTTGATAGCGATGAATTTAAAACAACCGATGCTTTTAATTCATATTTTAGAGGTTTAATTGTTAAAGCAGAAGGAAGTAACGGAGCAATGGTTCCTTTAGACTTAACAGGTGCAGCCTCATCTGCCTCTCTAGATTTACATTACACCATCACAACCTTCGAAAAAAAGGAAGGTGTAACTGATTTAGTTCTTAACGACACCTTACCTAAAACAATATCATATGCTTTATCTGGTGTAAGAAATAGTATCTACAAAATGAGTCCTGCTACTACTGCGCCACCTGCAAATAACTTTAACCTGCAAGGAACAGCCGGAACTATGGCTCAAGTTAAAATAATAGATAATTTAAAACTTCAAGAATTAAGAGCTAATAATTGGTTAATTAATGATGTTTCTTTATCATTTTACATTAACAATACCATCAATACAGATAAAAACATAATTCCACAACGATTATTTATCTACCAAAATAAAGATAATGGTAGCGGTGGTGTTTCACCTACACAACTATCTGACGCATATAAAGAAGCTGCAACTTTTGACGGTAATTTAAGTTTAACTGATAATGAAGCTCCTGAAAAATATTCTTTTAGATTAACAGACTATTTATCTGATTTATTAGATGGTACAACTAGTGATATTTCTCCCTTAGTATTAAAAACATACAATAATCCAACAGACAATGCTGTAATAAATGGCGTTTTAAATACAAATGTTAGCACCTACAACTGGAATCCAAGAGGGGTTACACTATTAGATGGAAACGAAGCTGCTAACGGAACAAAAAGAGCTGTTTTAAAAATATCATATTCAAAAGAAAAGTAAAATATTATGTGTGGAATCACAGGATACATAGGGCATAGAGATGCTTACCCAGTTGTTATAAATGGCTTAAAACGTCTTGAATATAGAGGTTATGATAGTGCTGGAATAATGATGTACGATGGTGAAAATATTCACTTATCAAAAACCAAAGGAAAAGTTTCTGATTTAGAAGTTATCACTAATAATGATGAAAAAAGAAAAAAGGGAACTATCGGAATCGGACATACTCGTTGGGCAACTCATGGTGTACCTAATGATACTAATTCGCACCCACATTTTTCTGAATCAGAAGACTTAGTAATTGTTCATAATGGTATTATAGAAAATTATGACACCATAAAAAAAGAATTAACCTCTAGAGGTTATACTTTTAAAAGTGACACTGACACTGAGGTTTTAGTAAACCTTATTGAAGAAGTTAAAAAAAATGAAGGTTGTAAATTAGGAAAAGCAGTACAACTTGCTCTTACAAATGTAATTGGAGCTTATGCTATAGCAGTTTTTGACAAAAACAAGCCTAATGAATTAATTGTAGCCAGACTAGGAAGCCCTATCGCAATTGGAGTAGGGAACAACAACGAAGAGTTTTTTGTTGCTTCTGACGCTTCTCCTTTTATTGAATACACTAAAAATGCTATTTATTTAGAAGATGGCGAATTAGCTATCATCAAAAAAAATAAAGGAATAAAAATTCGTAAAATTGAAACGGATAAAGAAATCGATGCAAACATTCAGAAACTTAAATTAAGCTTAGAGCAAATTGAGAAAGGAGGTTATGATCACTTCATGCTAAAAGAAATTTACGAACAACCAAAAGCAATTATTGATACTTACAGAGGAAGAATGTTACCTAATGAAGGTATAATTCGCATGGCAGGTATTGATGACAATATTTTAAAATTTACCAATGCAAGTCGAATAATAATTGTTGCTTGTGGTACTTCATGGCATGCTGGATTGGTTGGTGAATACCTATTTGAAGACATGGCTCGTATTCCTGTTGAAGTGGAGTATGCATCTGAATTTAGATATCGTAATCCTATTATTAACGAGAATGATGTTGTTATAGCTATTTCTCAATCAGGAGAAACTGCTGATACTTTAGCTGCTATTAAATTAGCTAAATCTAAAGGTGCATTTGTTTTTGGAATCTGTAACGTTGTTGGTTCTTCTATCGCAAGAGAAACACATGCTGGTGCTTATACGCATGCAGGTCCTGAAATTGGAGTAGCATCAACAAAAGCATTTACAACACAAATAACAGTACTTTCTTTAATTGCTTTAAAATTAGCTAAGGCAAAAGGTACTTTATCAACTTCTGCTGTAAATAGTTACTTACAAGCATTACAACAAATTCCAGCGCAAGTAGAAAAACTATTAAAAGCCGATGCACAAATTAAAGAAATAGCAAAGGTTTATAAAGATGCTAAAAACTGTTTATATTTAGGTAGAGGGTTTAACTTTCCTGTGGCTCTAGAAGGCGCATTAAAGTTAAAAGAAATTTCATATATACATGCAGAGGGTTACCCTGCTGCAGAAATGAAACATGGACCAATTGCTTTAATTGATGAAAATATGCCAATTTTTGTGATTGCTACAAACAGAGGGCATTACGAAAAAGTGGTTAGTAATATTCAAGAAATAAAGTCTAGAAGTGGTAAAATAATAGCTATCGTAACTGAAGGTGATACGACTGTAAAAGAAATTGCAGATCATGTTATTGAAGTTCCAGATACTGAAGAAGCTTTTAGTCCTTTATTAACTACAATTCCTTTTCAATTACTATCATATCATATCGCTGTGATGTTAGAAAAAAATGTAGATCAGCCTAGAAATTTAGCTAAATCTGTAACTGTTGAATAAATAGTTATATTAAATACATAAAAAATCCCGAGATGCTGTCTCGGGATTTTTTATGCTTCTTTTTCAAATGTAAGATACACAGGAAAATGATCTGAATAACCTCCCTGATACCAAGGTCCTATATATGTTCTAAACGGACTATCTTTAAACTTCCCTTTATAAAATCGCAACCATTCTTTATTAAAAATACCGGCCTTTACAAACGTAAATCTACTTTTACTCGAATCAAAAAAATCTCTTGAAAATATAATTTGATCGAACAAATGCCATTCTTTATAAAAAGTAGATGTTCCTTTTCCTTTTTTAAACAATGGTTTCATCGGATTGTATAAATCATCAGTAACCAAAAAATTATTAACACTTTCACTTATTGGGTCATCATTAAAGTCGCCCATAATAATAAACTTAGCGTTTCTTTCTTTTGACTTTATATTCTTTATTACCTCTTGCGCCTTTTGAGCTGCTTTGATACGTTTTAAACTTGTTTCCTCATCTCCATCTCTTCTCGATGGCCAATGATTCACCAAAACATGAACTATTTCACTGTTTAACTTCCCTTTTACAACTAATAAATCCCGCGTATAATCCATTTCACCTTCTGAATCTGTTAAATAAAGAGAATGTGTACCTGTAGAAATAACTTCAAAGAAATCTTTATTATAAATAAGAGCTACATCAATACCTCTTTCGTCTGGTGAATCGTAATGGACATAACTGTAGTTGAATTTTGATAAATTTTTATGTCGAATTAAATCCTTAACAACTTTAGCATTTTCAACTTCAGCTAGCCCGACAATAGCCGGCGGAAAAGCGGATTGATTACTTCCTATTTGACTTATAACTGAGCTTAGCTTTTTTATTTTATGAAGGTACTTTTGATGATTCCAATTTCGTTTACTCATAGGCGTAAAATCGTCATCCGCTGTTAAAGGATTATTAACGGTATCAAATAAATTTTCTACATTATAAAAAGCAATGGTAAATGTATTTTTTCTTTTAGATCTACTCATTATAAAAATTTTCATCGAAAGTACTAAATAAAAAAGCACGCTATAAATAGCGTGCTTTAAAATATAATAAAAAGTAATAATTATACTACTCCTTGATCTAACATTGCATCGGCAACCTTTACGAAACCAGCAATATTTGCTCCTTTTACGTAATCTACAAAACCGTTTTCATCTGTACCATACTCAACACAAGAAGCGTGAATATCGTTCATAATTTGATTTAATTTAGCATCAACTTCTTCTCTTGTCCAGTTGTAACGTAAAGAGTTTTGGCTCATTTCTAAACCAGAAGTTGCAACTCCACCAGCATTTGATGCTTTTCCTGGAGCGAATAAAATTTTCGCTTCTTGAAATGCCTCAACAGCTTCTGGTGTAGAAGGCATGTTTGCCCCTTCTGCAACACAAATACATCCGTTTGCTAATAATGTTTTAGCCTCCTCTCCGTTTAACTCATTTTGAGTTGCACATGGTAAAGCTACATCACATTTAACTCCCCAAGGTCTTTCACCTGCAAAGAATTTAGCATTAGGATATTTATCTACATATTCGCTAATTCTTCCTCTACGAACATTTTTAATTTCCATAACAAAGGCTAACTTATCAGCATCTATTCCATCAGCATCATAAATATAACCTGAAGAATCTGACATAGTAACCACTTTTGCTCCTAATTCAGTCGCCTTTTCCGTTGCATATTGAGCAACATTTCCAGAACCTGAAACAACAACTGTTTTACCATTAAAAGAATCGTTTTTCGTTTTTAACATGTTTTGTGCAAAATACACATCACCATAACCTGTAGCTTCTGGTCTTATTAAAGACCCACCCCAAGAACGGCCTTTACCTGTTAAAACACCAACAAATTCGTTACGTAATTTTTTATATTGACCGAACATAAATCCGATTTCTCTACCTCCAACTCCAATATCTCCTGCAGGAACATCAGTATTAGCTCCAATATGGCGGAATAACTCAGACATAAAAGCTTGACAAAATGCCATTACTTCACGATCAGATTTTCCTTTTGGATTGAAATCAGAACCTCCTTTTCCTCCACCCATAGGCAAAGTAGTTAATGAGTTTTTGAATACCTGCTCGAATCCTAAGAATTTCAAAATTGATAAGTTTACAGACGGGTGAAAACGTAAACCTCCTTTATAAGGTCCAATTGCCGAGTTAAACTCAACTCTATAACCTCTATTTACTTGTGTTTCTCCTTTATCATCAACCCAAGCAACTCTAAACATTAAAGTTCTCTCTGGCTCAACCATTCTTTCTAACAATTTCTTGTCTTGATACTTAGGGTTGTTTTCTATAAATGGAATTACAGTTTCAGCAACTTCATGTACAGCTTGTAAAAATTCTGGCTCATTAGAATTACGTTCTTTAACGTATTCTATAAATGCATTTATTTTAGATTCCATAATTTTAATTATGTGGTATTATGATTTAAACAATTTTGATAGGCAAATATAATTAATTTACAATTTGTTAAATTTAAAAAAATCAATTATTTGCCCATTTTATTAAAAATATCAATAGTTTTTGTTCTATTGACTTTAATAGTCGAGAACTCTTCTAAAAACCAACACTTTTTTTCATTTAAAAAGCATAAATTTGCAACCTAAATATTCCGAAAAAATAAGATGTTAGACAAGGTAAAAGAATTGATTGGTGATGTAAAGGCTTTTCAAGCAACTTCTAAAGATGAAGTTGAAGCTTTCAGAATAAAATATTTGGGTAGCAAAGGTTTGTTAAAAGATTTATTTGCTGAATTCAAAAATGTAGATGCTGCAATGCGTAAAGACTTTGGTCAGGCATTAAACAATTTAAAAAAATCTGCAGAAGAAAAAGTAATCGAATTAAACGACACTTTAGAGAGTGCTGTTGAAGAAAATGGTATTTATGGCGATTTAACGCGTCCGTCAGAAGCAATAAACTTAGGTTCTCGTCACCCAATATCTTTAGTTAAAAACAAAATTATCGAAGTTTTTAATCGAATTGGATTTACGGTTTCTGAAGGTCCTGAGATTGAAGATGATTGGCATAATTTTACTGCATTAAACTTACCAGAATATCACCCAGCACGTGATATGCAGGATACTTTTTTTATTGATAAAAATCCGGATACTTTATTAAGAACCCATACCTCATCGGTACAGGTTCGTTATATGGAAAACAATACGCCGCCTATTAGAACAATTTCTCCAGGTCGTGTTTTTCGTAATGAAGATATTTCATCAAGATCGCACTGTATTTTTCATCAAGTAGAAGGTTTATATATTGATACTGATGTTTCATTTGCCGATTTAAAGCAAACCTTATTATATTTTACTAAAGAGATGTTTGGTAAATCTAAAATACGTTTAAGACCTTCTTACTTTCCATTTACAGAGCCAAGTGCTGAAGTAGATATTTACTGGGGATTAGAAACTGAAACCGATTACAGAATTACAAAAGGAACCGGTTGGTTAGAAATTATGGGTTGCGGTATGGTAGATCCTAATGTATTAAAGAATGCCAATATAGATCCTACCGTATATTCAGGATACGCATTCGGAATGGGAATTGAACGTATAGCAATGCTATTATATCAAATACCAGATATTCGTATGTTTTATGAAAATGATAAACGTTTCTTAGAGCAATTTAAATCAGTGATTTAATTACTATAAAAAATAAAGTAAAAGTTGAAAAGCATAGATTCAGTTCTACTTTTCAACTTTTTGCATTTAACACCTATATAAAATGAAGAAAGACATTAAAATTCCTAAAGTAGAAAATGTTGAAATAGCCATTACTTTAGAAAAAAATGAGCAAGACGGCGCTAATGAATGGTGCGTATATATCATCAATAAAAAAGAAGTTGCTTTAGAGATGGTTGTAATTGTTTCTCAAGGATTTTCTGAAACAAAAAAAACATCATTGTTCCGTAGAAAAATAGATTTATTGCCTGCAAAGTCATTCTCTAAATTCGAAATAATGCAACCAGAGTTATTGGCTTTAGATAATCAATTTCAAGTTACCTTTTTCGAAAACAATGTATTGCATGATAAAACATTTATTTTTCAAGCAGACACTATTCAAGAAGGTTTTTTTAGAGATATTGAAATCTTAGGAAAAAAAGGAGTTTTCATCAAATAATAGTAACTTTTTAACAAAAAAATATACAAAAAAACTATAGTTGTTAATTAACCCTTATAGTTCTTTTTTTGAGCATGCTTTCCCTACTTTCGCCTAAACAAAAAAACTTATGTTTACAAATATTCAAGATTTAGTTGCTAATTTTTCTTCATGGATTTGGGGAATGCCATTATTAATATTATTAATAGGTGGTGGATTGTACTTATTTGTATATTCTGGCTTAGTTCCTTTTAAATACATGGGGCATGCCATTGCTATTTTAAGAGGTAAATATGATAAAAAAGATTCTCCTGGAGATTTATCTCATTACGAAGCATTATCATCTGCAATTGCTGCAACTGTAGGAATGGGAAATATCAGTGGTGTTGCAATTGCTATTGCAATGGGTGGACCTGGTGCCATTTTTTGGATGTGGGTAAGTGCCTTTGTAGGTATGGCTACTAAGTTTTTTACCTGTACTTTAGCTATTATGTATAGAGGAGAAGATGAAGAAGGAAATGCAAAAGGAGGCCCAATGTATGTTATTACAGAAGGTTTAGGTAAAAAATGGAAACCCTTAGCTATGTTTTTTGCTACTGCTGGTTTGGTAGGAACTTTACCTGCTTTTCAAGCAAATCAATTAACACAAACAATGATTGATGTTTTTAGAGTAAACGAAGCAAATGAGTTTTCGGCTAAATTATTAATAGGAATCACTATTGCTGCCATTGTTTCTACCGTAATCTTTGGTGGTATTCAACGAATAGGAAAAGTTGCAGGTAAATTAGTTCCTTTAATGGTGGTTATCTATTTATTAACCGTAATCACGATTTTGCTTATAAAAATAGATGAAGTTCCATCAATAATTTCTTTAATTTTTACAGATGCCTTTTCTGGGAATGCTGTTTTAGGTGGTGCCTTAGGAGCTTTAATAATTACTGGTGTAAAACGTGCTGCTTTTTCTAACGAAGCAGGTTTAGGAACCGCGCCAATGATGCACGGAACCGCAAAGACAGACGAACCAATTAGAGAAGGTTTAGTTGCCATGTTAGGCCCAGCAATAGATACCTTGTTAGTATGTACATTAACCGCATTGGCAATTTTATCATCAGGCGTTTGGCAAGGTTTCGATGGTAACGGTATATCTATGACTTTAGCTGCCTTCGATTCAGTATTACCTTTTCACTCAGGAAGCATTATTTTAACCATCTGTGTGTTAATTTTCGCCTTCTCTACCCTATTTACCTATTCATTTTACGGATTTAGCTGTTTAAGTTATTTAACAAGTGTTAAAACGGGTAAATACTACAATCATTTTTATGTTTTAGTAATTATAGTCGCTTCTATTATTAAGTTAGATTTTGTAATTAATTTAATGGATAGTGCCTATGCTTTAATGGCAATTCCAACTGTACTTTCTACCCTTATTTTAGCACCGAAAGTTAAAAAAGCGGCTAGTATATATTTTCAGAAATTAAAATCAGGTGCTTTTAACTAAGTATTCTTTTTTCAACATAAAAAAACACCTATTGTAATTTATAGTTACCATAGGTGTTTTTATTTTGAAGCTATTTCCCGCTTTCCGCACTCGCTTTTTTCACTGCCATTTTCGATATAAATTTTTCATACTTCAAAATTTACTCAAACTTACAGCAAAAAAGAGCTCAAACAAATGCTACAATCGGGGCTAGACTTATTTATTCTATTTCCTGATTTATTCTTATTTCACTTTCTATCAACTGAATCAATAACAAAGAACGTCCTGCTGAATTTATTTCAGCATCGCATCACTTTTATGAATCAAGATGAGAACCTGAAATAAATTTAGGTTGACGGATTCGTCATTATTTTGAACAAAAAATATAGAAAATCATGTTATAAAACTACACTTTCTCCACCAATGTTTCATTATCGAAAATCAATCCTTTAAAACCAGTATTCATAAAATTTCTAATATTCTGATGATCGGTTCCATTCGGATTCTCTAAAACATCAATAAAATAATATTGCCCAAAACAAGCCAAGGTTTCTTCTTTGGTTAATTGTTGTTTTAAAGCAAAAGAAAATACTTTACACGAACCCAAATTTTCAGCATCACTATTTTGTAAATCACCATTTTTAAAAGCTGTTGGCGTAAAAACATAGTTTTTTTCAATAACGCTCATCGTTTCTGAAAAAACAAGCTGCTTAGGCTTTTCTTTTAACTTCGTTACAAATTCTTCAATAGTCATTTTCGTATCTTTTTATTATAATAATTACAAAACCAATCTCTTTTATACTCAGTAATTAAAATACCGCAATCAAAACCAAGTCTATTTGTAAAATATTAGTTACAAACCATACTTCTATCGTCATGCTGAATTTATTTCAGCATCTCAGCACTTCGCAAAAATCAGTATGAGAATCTGAAATAAATTCAGATTGACGGACTCGATGCGATCTTTTATACCCAGTAATCAATCACGAAAAAACAATAGAAAAAGTTAAAAAACTAAATAATAGTAATTTTTTACATACTAACAATTATCGTTAAATTTGCAAATCTAAAATTCAAGAAATGTACAGAACGCAAACTTGTGGCGAATTAAGAGCCTCACACATAAATACTGAAGTTACCTTATCTGGTTGGGTACAAAAATCACGTGATAAAGGTTTTATGATTTGGGTAGATTTACGTGATCGTTACGGAATTACACAGTTAATTTTTGACGAAGAACGTACCTCTAAAGATTTAATGGAAAAAGCCAAAACTTTAGGACGTGAGTTTGTAATTCAAGTTACAGGTACCGTTATTGAACGAGAATCTAAAAATAAAAACATTCCTACTGGTGAGGTTGAATTATTAGTAACTAGTTTAGAGATACTAAACGAAGCTAAAACTCCGCCTTTTACGATTGAAGATGAAACAGACGGTGGTGAAGATAT
>CAXHZZ010000016.1:0-37445 GCA_964021635.1 uncultured Tenacibaculum sp. | reverse complement strand
TAGGAGGGTTTATTTTACGAGTTGGAGATGTGCAGTATGATGCAAGTATTTCTAATCAATTCAGTGAGTTAAGAAGAGAATTTGACAATAGTCATTATATTCCACAAATTTAATTACATCAAATTATAAAAGATGGCGGCAATTAAACCAGCTGAAGTTTCAGCAATTTTAAAGGAACAATTAACAAATTTCGAAGCGAAAGCAACGTTAAACGAAGTAGGTACTGTATTACAAGTAGGTGATGGTATTGCTCGTGTTTACGGTTTGTCTAATGTAGAGTACGGTGAATTAGTAGAATTCGAAAGCGGATTAGAAGGAATCGTATTAAACTTGGAAGATGATAATGCAGGTGTTGTATTATTAGGTGCTTCAACAAGCGTAACTGAAGGTTCTACAGTAAAGCGTACAGAACGTATTGCTTCTTTAAGAGCAGGTGAAGGTATTGTTGGTCGTGTTGTAAATACATTAGGTCAGCCTATTGATGGTAAAGGACCAATTGAAGGTACTACTTACGAAATGCCTTTAGAGCGTAGAGCTCCTGGTGTTATTTATCGTGAGCCAGTAACAGAACCAATGCAAACGGGTATTAAATCTATTGATGCTATGATTCCTGTAGGTCGTGGTCAGCGTGAGTTGATTATTGGTGACCGTCAAACTGGTAAATCAACAGTTGCAATTGATACCATTTTAAATCAAAAAGAATTTTACGATGCTGGGCAACCAGTATATTGTATATACGTAGCAATCGGTCAAAAAGCTTCAACAGTAGCAGCAATTGCTAACATGTTAGAAGAAAGAGGAGCAATGGCTTATACTACAATCGTAGCCGCAAATGCATCAGATCCTGCAGCAATGCAAGTATATGCACCATTTGCTGGAGCTGCAATTGGAGAGTTTTTTAGAGATACTGGTAGACCGGCTTTAATTGTATTTGATGATTTATCAAAGCAAGCAGTAGCATACCGTGAGATTTCTTTATTATTAAGAAGACCACCGGGACGTGAGGCATACCCTGGAGATGTATTTTACTTACACTCAAGATTATTAGAACGTGCTGCAAAATTAATCAATGACGATAAGATTGCTAGCGAAATGAACGATTTACCAAATTCTTTAAAAGGAATTGTAAAAGGTGGAGGTTCTTTAACTGCATTACCAATTATTGAAACACAAGCAGGAGACGTATCAGCATATATTCCAACAAACGTAATTTCGATTACTGATGGACAGATTTTCTTAGATGGAGATTTATTTAACTCTGGTGTTCGTCCAGCAATTAACGTAGGTATTTCTGTATCTCGTGTTGGTGGTAACGCTCAGATTAAAGCAATGAAAAAAGTATCTGGTACGTTAAAATTAGATCAAGCGCAATATCGTGAATTAGAAGCATTCGCTAAGTTTGGTTCTGATTTAGATGCAGCTACTATGAATGTGATTTCTAAAGGGCAACGTAATGTTGAAATCTTAAAGCAAGCACAAAACGATCCTTATACTGTTGAAGACCAAATTTCAATCATTTATGCAGGTTCTAAGAACTTGTTAAAAGATGTACCAGTAGAAAAGGTAAAAGAATTTGAAAGAGATTATATAGAGTATTTAAATGCAAAGCATAGAGATACTTTAGATACTTTAAAAGCAGGTAAATTAACTGATGAAGTAATTGATACTTTAACAGCAGCTGCAAAAGAAGTTTCAGCAAAATTTTCAGCTTAATAAAAGATTTTAATAATAAGTATTGAGATGCATTTCTCAATACTTATTACTTATAATACTCAACACTATTCGTATGGCGAATTTAAAAGAAATACGTAACAGAATTACTTCTATTAAATCAACAATGCAGATTACCTCTGCCATGAAAATGGTATCGGCTGCAAAGTTAAAGAAAGCTCAAGATGCAATTACAGCAATGCGCCCGTATTCATCTAAGCTTACTGAATTATTACAAAGCTTAAGCGCTACTTTAGATAGTGATGCTAGTGGAGAATATTCAGCACAAAGAGAAGTAAAGAATGTATTACTAGTTGCAGTTACTTCTAACAGAGGTTTGTGTGGTGGTTTTAATTCATCTATTGTTAAAGAAACAATTAAAACTATCGATAATAAATACAGTGGTGTAACTGTTGATTTATTTACGATTGGTAAAAAAGGAAATGATATTTTATCGAAAGAGCACAATGTTATTGAAAACAGAAGTGATATTTACGATGATTTAACTTTTGATAACGTTGCTGAAATTGCTGAAAAATTAATGAATTTATATGTAGCAGGTTCTTATGATAAAATAGAGCTTGTATATAATCAATTTAAAAACGCAGCAACACAAATTCCACAGGTGGAGCAATTCTTACCAATTGAATCAGTAGAAAGTGATGAAAACGTAAGTTTAGATTATCTTTTTGAACCTTCTAAAGAAGAAATTGTTTTAGAGTTGATTCCTAAATCATTAAAAACACAATTGTATAAAGCAATTCGCGACTCTTTCGCTTCAGAGCACGGTGCTCGTATGACAGCAATGCATAAAGCAACCGATAATGCAACTGAATTACGTGACGAGTTATTATTAACATATAACAAAGCACGTCAGGCAGCTATTACCAACGAAATCCTTGAGATTGTTGGTGGAGCAGAAGCTTTAAATAATTAAGAAAGTAATTTTCTATATAAAAAAAACCGAAACATATTTGTTTCGGTTTTTTTGTTGTTAAATGTTTTCAGTGATAATATGTTTTATAGAAATCGAATCTATACCACAAGCTTTTTGCAGCTCATTAACAGTACCATGGTCTATAAATTTATCAGGAATACCTATAACTTTTATAAAGCCTTTGTAATTTTTTTCTGAAGCATATTCTAAAATAGCAGTACCAAATCCGCCAGTTATAGTTCCGTCTTCTACAGTAATTATTTTATCAAACTGGTTAAAAATACTATTTAAAAGCGTTTTATCTAAAGGTTTTACAAAAGGCATATCATAATGCGCCACTTCTTTGCTGTTTTCTAGTTGATGTATAGCGTCTGAAACGTTATTGGCGATTGTTCCAGTAGAAAGTATGGCTATTTTATTTCCTTGCTTTAAACAAGTGCTTTTTCCTATTTTAATTTTTTCAAAAGGAAGCTGCCAATTTTCTAATTTTCCATAACCTCTCGGATACCGAATTGCAATCGGATTTTTTAAACCTAATTGCGCTGTATATAAAATGTTTCGTAATTCAATTTCGTTGCGAGGCGCAAATATGATTAAATTTGGGATACAACGTAAGTAAGCCAAATCGAATGCTCCGTGATGTGTTGCACCGTCTTCACCAACTAAACCAGCTCTATCTAAACAAAAGATTACAGGTAAATTTTGTAAGGCAACATCGTGAATTATTTGATCGTATGCGCGCTGTAAAAAAGTAGAATAAATATTGCAAAACGGAATAATACCTTGTGTAGCCATACCAGCCGCCAAAGTAACGGCATGCTGCTCTGCAATACCAACATCAAAAGTGCGATCGGGAAATTCGTCTAACATTCGTTTTAACGAACTTCCGCTTAACATGGCAGGTGTAATACCTACTATTTTTTTATTTTGATGCGCTAGTTCGACAATTGTTTTTCCGAAAACATCCTGAAATTTTGTAAACTTACTTGCTTCTTTAGGTAAAACATCGCCCGATATTTTATCGAATTTACCTGGCGCATGGTATTTTACTTGATCCAATTCTGCTTGTCGCAGTCCTTTTCCTTTGGTGGTAATTACATGTAATAATTTTGGACCATCAACTTGCTTCAACCTATTTAATTCTGTTAAGAGTTCATCAAAATTATGGCCATCAATAGGTCCGGAGTAATTAAAATTTAATCCTTCAAAAATATTGTGTTGCTCAATATCAGCCCTTGGTGATTTTATTCGAGTTAAATAATCTTTTAAAGCGCCTACCGAAGGATCGATACCAATAGCATTGTCATTTAAAATGACTAATAAATTGGCATTCGTATCACCAGCATGATTTAAGGCTTCAAAAGCCATTCCACTAGCAATAGAAGCGTCACCAATAATAGCAATATGATGCTTGTTACTGCCTTGTAATTTAGAAGCAATTGCCATACCCAAAGCTGCAGAAATAGAGGTTGACGAATGGCCAACGCCAAAAGTGTCGTATTCGCTTTCGCTTCGTTTTGGGAACCCTGAGATACCGCCTAGTTGACGATTGGTATGAAAAATATCTTTTCTGCCTGTTATAATTTTATGTCCGTATGCCTGGTGTCCAACATCCCAAACTAATTGATCGTTTGGAGTATCAAACAAATAATGCAAGGCAATAGTAAGTTCTATTACACCTAAACTTGCGCCTAAATGACCTTCTTTAGTGGCAATTACATCAATAATAAATTTACGCAATTCTTTTGCCAGTAAGGGCAAATCATCTGCAGGCAAACGCCTTACATCCGAAGGGGAAATGATATTTTTTAACAGCTTTTTTGGCATAGTACAAATGTACTAAAACTTTGTTGTAGCTTTGCCGTATGAGCAAATTGTATTTGGTACCAACACCTATTGGAAATTTAGAAGATATTACCTTAAGAGCACTTAGAATCTTAAAAGAAGTTGATTTTATTTTAGCGGAAGACACGCGTACAAGTGGTAAGTTATTAAAGCATTTTGAGATTGCTACACAAATGTACAGCCATCATATGCATAACGAACACAAATCGGTTGATGGTGTTTTAAATCGATTGAAAAATGGAGAAACTTGTGCTTTAATCTCAGATGCTGGAACGCCTGCAATTTCTGATCCTGGATTTTTACTAACGCGTGCTTGTGTGCAACAAAATATTGAAGTTGAATGTTTACCTGGAGCTACAGCTTTTGTACCGGCTTTGGTAAACTCGGGTTTACCGAATGATAAGTTTGTTTTCGAAGGATTTTTACCCGTAAAAAAAGGACGACAAACACGTTTAACTTTTTTATCCGAAGAAAAACGCACAATGATATTTTATGAAAGTCCGCATAAATTATTAAAAACATTAGCTCATTTTTCGGAATATTTTGGAGAAGACCGACAAATATCAGTTTCTAGAGAATTGACAAAAATGTTTGAAGAAACCAAACGAGGAACAGTAAAAGAAGTTTTATCATATTATACAGTGAAGCCTGCAAAAGGCGAAATTGTTATTGTTGTTGATGGAAAAAAGTAGTTTTTATAACATTGATACGTCATTCTGAATTTATTTCAGAATCACACCAAAAATTACGTTGTTGTAATGTGAACCTGAAACAAGTTTAGGTTGATGTATAGAGAATTAACTTAATTTATATTCTGGATAATGTTCTTCTAATAATTGTTCTGCTTTTTGCGGAATAATGACTAAACTTATATAACCAATTATAAAAGCTAATGTTGTAGCTGTAGCGATAGTAAAACTAGCTAATGTGCTTAGATTTTGATACGAATTTGGTGTTAAAAACTGAAATATATAGAAAAGACCAAAGACAACATTTCCATAGCCTTGTGTTTCAATAATGTCTTCTAGCATCCATTTTTTTCCAGTAGTTTTAAACTTAATATTTAACATTTTTCTTTTTTTAAACATTACAATAAACTCAATCATTATAATAGTGAAGAAAAATGCTGGAAATAAATACTGAGCATAAGAAAATTGTAAAAGAAGGTAAAAACAATAAAACACGGTTAATGTTAGAAGGATCTTAGGAAAACCGAACCATTCTTTTATAAAGTTTAAAATAATTTTATAGTACTTCTTACTCATCTGTTTTTGCTTCTCCTCAACAACATCCATAAATCCAAAAATTCCGAACTTTTTAAAAGAAATAGTGCGTGCTTGCTCGAAAGATAATGTAGGTTGTTCTGCTAAAATTTGTTCGATATCGTTTGCCAAATGATCTACCAATTCGGTTTGCACATCGTAATGCTCAACATAATGTTGGCGCGTGAATTTGTATAAATTATCTATGTTTTGTTCGGTGAGTTTCATCATTTAAATAAATACGTTTGGATATTGTTTTTTAATCTGTTTTCTGTTTTGCTGGTATACATATTCCATACTCCAATACAATAATAGCATCAACACAAAAACACCTAAATGAATATTGTTATAACCATTATTTAAAAAGCTTTTATCTGATATAAATGAAACAACAAGATTAAACCAGATAACCATATTACTTACTATTTGATAAAAGAAATCCATTCTATTTAATGCTAAAAACTCCTCCTTTTTTTGTTTACGATTGATAAATATTCGAATACCTAATTGAAGAATCATTACAATACCAAAACCTGTTAATACCATAAAAAAAGTTTTTATATTATTGAAATACGGCATCATTTTATACAATAATAAGTAACAGCAAATTGTAATAATGATTTTAGGAAGTTTAAAAAACGACTTAAAACTTATGATAGTTTGTTTTATAAAACGATTATGCGTTGTTTTTGTCTTTGTTGCTAATAATCTTTTAAATCCGCGATCGCTAAATTTTTTATGCTCTTCAATAATCGCTTCCTTAAAATTTAGGTTGGGTTCATTGGCTAACCTAAGTTCTAAAATAGATGCAAAATGATCTACAATTTCTGCTTTTACATCGTAGTATTTTATTCCGCAAACAGTAATGTAATTATCAATTTCTTGTATTTGTAAGCTGGTTAATTCCATAATTTAAATAAAAGCTGTTGGATACTTTTCTTATAGTAGTTTATTCTCGTCAACCTAAACTTGTTTCAGGTTCTCATTATAACATTTTACCTATCATAAATATGCGATTCTGAAATAAATTCAGAATGACGTTCTAATATTATTTGACTAATGATTTATACTTCTTTTTTTCTTGCTGATGTTTTATATAAAATAAACGAATAGCATAAGTAGTTACTATCATATAACCTAAAACACCAACGTTTATGAAATCAATAATAGAGTTGCCGATTATAATTAAAGGCATTATAATAATATTATTGTCAATGCAACAGTGAGGTAACCCAATACTTCATTTAGCATCATTTTACTTTTTAAAACAATTAAAAAGGCAACAAATAACGGTAAAAATGAAAGTATAAAATAAGTTGTAAAAACTTTTTTAGCTTTCTTAATAACAATTTTAGGAGCAGGATATGCATATCCGAAAATCCAACTAGTTGTATTATTAAGCTGTTTATTCCAATCGTCGGTTACTTGATAAAAAACTGTTTCAAATTCAGTATTTTCAATAACTAGTTTTTGTTCTATTTGAGAAATAATATGATCTAAAATTTCAATTCTAAAATCAATGAATTTTACACCTTTTACATCTAAATATTTATGTACTCTCTGTATTTGTTTGTTAGTTAATTCCATAGCGTTAGTTTAACAAGTGTTTATATTTCTTTAAGATTTTTTTTCTTTTTTCTAGCACAACTATAATTGCAGAAAAACATAAGATAACACCTATAAAAGTGTATGTTAAAAACAAAAATCGGTTTTCTTTTAAAGAATCAGAAATTAAGTTAAAGCATTGTAAAAACAGCATAGGCAGTAGCATAATATTTGCTAAGTATTTAAAAGAAACTAGTTTTTTTATTTTTTTGTTTCTGTGATACGTAATTACATAACCTGTTATCATAGGTAACGCAATTAAACTTGCAAAAACTCCCGCTAAAACTTTATTAGAAAAATTAAACTGAATAAAAAATAAATATAAAAAAGTAAATATTAAAGCTGTAAATGGCAAGTACTTTAAGCGATGAAAAAAACTAAAAAACTGTTTGTATAGCTCTCTTTGATACTCCCAATGAATTGCTTCTTCTTTATTTTTTAGGCTACCAGTATATTTGAAAATAAAATGAGATTTGGTTGACAAATACTGCGATAAATTTCCATCTTCAGTGGTTGCTTCAAAATCATTAATTAAATGATCCATCAATTCATAAACATCTTCAGGCTCAGTAAATTTCTTTTTTCTTTTGATGTAACCTTCCAAAAAAACCAATTGCTTTTCGGTGATTTCGTAGTTGTTTTCCATCTTACTCCAAACTAAACTTAGGATTCACTAATTGTTGCATTGTTTTTAAAAACTCTTGCATTTCCTCTAATTTATTGGCAGTTTCTTTGGTGCCGCTTTCGGTAAGTTTGTAGTATTTACGTAAACGATTCCCTACTTTGGCAACTTCTACATCTAACAAACCTTCGGCTTCTAATTTATGTAAGGCAGGGTATAAAGCGCCTTCGGTAATCTTTAATTCCCCTTTGGTTAATTCTTTCACCTTTTGTGTAATTTCGTATCCGTACATTTTATCATTTTGTGCCAATAGCTTTAAAATGATGGTTTGTAACGAACCTTTATATAATTTCTGATTTCCCATTTTTACTGTTTTCGTCATTGCGAGTAAGTAATCTTTACTAAATGATAAGATTGCTTCATTTTATTCGCAATGAGATTAAATTAGTTGCAACAAATATACATAATTTTCTTATGTATAATAATCTTAGGTATTGTTTTTTATGTTATTCCTAACAAAAGGTTCGTATAGTATTGCTTATTTTTGTGTTTCTAAATACAATACATGTCTACATTTCATAAACTAACAATAGAAAAAATAATTAAAGAAACTGCCGATGCTGTTTCTATCTTATTTACAATTCCTGCCGAACTAAAAGAAGCATATTCTTTTGTTGCAGGTCAATATATTACTGTAAAAACTAAAATAAACGATAAAGAAATACGAAGAGCGTATTCTATCTGTGCTTCACCAAATAGCAATCAGGTTAAAGTAGCGGTTAAAGCGGTAGAGAAAGGAACATTTTCTACCTATGCAACTACAAAGCTGAAAGAAAACACTTCAATAGAAATTTCTGAACCAGAAGGTAAGTTTATATTAGAGCCTGCGGCGGATAAAAATTACATCGCTTTTGCGGCGGGTAGTGGAATAACACCAGTTTTATCGATGATAAAAGCAGTGTTAGAAAACGAACCAACAGCAACATTTACCTTGGTTTTTGGTAATAAAAAAGCATCAACAACTATCTTTTTCGATGAGTTAAATGCGTTGGCAACACAATATCCTACACAATTTAACTTGCATTATATTTTTAGTCAAGAGGTTCGTAACAATAGTAAATTCGGAAGAATAGATACCAACCATGTAAATTATTTTATGAAGAATATTCATAAAGACATTTCTTTTGATGCTGCTTATTTATGTGGGCCAGAAGTTATGATTGATATAGTTTCAGAAACATTACAAGAAAACGATTTTAAGAAAGAGAACATTCATTTCGAATTATTTACAGCAAGTACAACAGAAGACGAAATTCCTATTACCTATCCTGATGGGAAATCTGAAATCACAGTTTTGTTAGATGATGAAGAAACTACTTTTTCGATGGAGAAAACAGATACTATTTTATCTGCTTCTTTACGTAATAAGCTAGATGCTCCGTATTCTTGTCAAGGAGGAGTTTGCAGCAGTTGTATAGCTAAAGTAACGGAAGGTAGAGCAGTAATGTCTAAGAACTCTATTTTAACAGATGATGAATTAGTAGAAGGTTTTATTTTAACCTGTATGGCACACCCAACAACACCAAAAGTAGTAGTTGATTTTGATGATGTATAGCCATTAAATATTTTTTTATAAATGGATTTTTACGATTTTAAAAATGCTTTTTTAGTAGGTGTTTTCATGGCCTTTATGATAGGGCCAGTATTTTTTATGCTTTTAAAAACAAGTGTTTTAAAAGGAGCAAGGGCGGCCATTGCTTTTGATATTGGTGTAATTTTAGGTGATATCTCTTTTATGTTAATTGCCTATTTTGGTAGTAGAAGTTTATTAGAGAAAATTAAAGACGACCCAAGGTTATTTCTTGTTGGTGGCCTTGTGCTTATTATTTACGGATTGATAACGTATTTAGATAAAAACAACAAAAAAGAATCGGAAGCGCCAGATGTAGTTTTACCTGCCAGTAATAATTATATAAAATTATTATTAAAAGGGTTCTTTTTAAATTTTATAAATATTGGTGTACTTGCCTTTTGGTTAGGTTTAATTGTAGTTGTTGGTCCTGCTTACGATATGAATCCGAAGTACTTGTTTTGGTATTTTGGTACGGTAATTTTAGGATATGCAGTTACAGATTTAGGTAAAATTCTACTAGCAAAACAACTAAAAAACAAATTAACGCCTTTAGTTATATACAGAATAAAACGAGGAATGGGTGTTTTATTAATCGTATTCGGAGCCGCATTAATGCTAAAAGGTTTTATACCTAAAGATCAAATAGATACTTTATTTAATAGCGTAAAAACAACACAAGCCTCTAAAAACCAATAATCATTTTTGCAATTCCGAAGTAAATAAGAATTCCGAAAATATCATTACTTGTTGTAATAAATGGTCCTGTTGCAATAGCAGGATCAATACCTCTTTTATCTAGAAATAACGGAATAAAAGTTCCTATTAAGCCTGCCACAATTATTACTATAAAAAGAGAGGTAGCAATAGCTGCTGCTACTTTAAAATCTTGTTCTGTAAAAAAGATAAAGAGAAATAGTAAAATAGCTAGCGCTAATCCGTTTACCATCGCCAAAGAAACTTCTTTTAGTAATCTACTGGTAATACTACCTTTTACATCGTCATTGGCAATACCTTGTACAATAATTGCAGAGGATTGTACACCAACATTACCAGCCATTGCCGCAATTAAAGGTGTAAACATAAATAATATAGCATTATCTAACATGGCACCTTCAAAAACCCCCATAATACTTGCCGCACCAACACCACCTAATAAACCTAAAAACAACCAAGGTAAACGAGCACGTGTTAATTGCCAAATAGTATCATCAGCCTCTACACCTTGTGTAATACCAGCTGCTAATTGGTAATCTTTATCGGCTTCATCTTTAATTACATCTACAATATCATCAATTGTAATTCTACCCACTAAAGCGCCTAATTCATCTACAACAGGTATTGCTTCTAAATCATACTTACGCATAATATTAGCAACATCTTCGGCTTCATCAGTTACATTTACAAAATCTACCTTTGGTATGTAAACTTCTGCAATAGTAGTCTTTGTAGAGGCCATTAATAAGTCTTTTAAAGACAAACGACCTTTAAGCTTGTTGTTGTCATCAATAACGTAAATAGAGTGCACGCGTGTAACTTCTTCAGCTTGAAGACGCATTTCTTTTACGCAACGCGGAACCGTCCAGTTTTCGTTAACCTTTACTAATTCCTTTGCCATTAATCCACCAGCAGAATTTTCGTCATAACGTAATAATTCTACAATTTCTTTAGCGTGTTCTTCGTCATCAATTTCACGCATTACAGCTTTTTTCCTGTTGTCTGGAAGTTCGGAAATTACGTCGGCAGCATCATCGGTATCAAGCTCGTCTATTTCTTCTGCAATTTCTTTTGCAGTTAGTTGTTCTAGTATTTTTTCACGAACATCATCATCAACATCCATTAATACTTCAGAAGTGGTTTCACTTTTTAATAAACGGATAATATAAACCGATTCATCAAAAGGTAATTCGTCTAATATTTCAGCAATATCGGCATGGTGAATTTCCTTAAAGATGCCTTTAAGAGCAGCATCGTTTTTAGCTTCGATGTTTTGGGTTACGTTCTCTAGAAGTTCTTGGGTGATTTCAAATGCCATATTTTGCAATTTTAGTCGATAGTTTAAATATTCGGAAGGTTAGATTCTGAATAGTAATTTTTGTTTTGAATACTCTTTAGTTATTGTCGTCAGCAATTTTTTGCGTTAACTCTATAAATTTCTTTACAGATAACTGTTCTGGACGCATAGTAAAGATAGGGTCTTCTTTTAAAGAGTCAGAAATATTGAACGATTTTAAGCTAGAACGTAACATTTTTCTTCGTTGGTTAAATGATGTTTTTACGACTCTAAAAAATAATTTTTCATCAACAGGTAACGTATAATTTTCTTTTCTGATAAGTCTTATAACCCCTGAATCTACCTTTGGCGGCGGATTAAAAACAGTAGGCGGAACCGTAAATAAATATTCCACATCATAAAAAGCTTGTGTTAAAACCGACATGATTCCGTACACTTTGCTTCCTTCTTTTTCTGCAATTCTTTTGGCTACTTCTTTCTGAAACATCCCTGCAAACTCAGGAACAAATTCCCTGTTTTCGATAGCTTTAAATACAATTTGAGTAGAAATATTGTAAGGAAAGTTACCGATGATAGCTACTTGTTTTTCTTTAAAAATATCTGTGATATTCTTTTTTAGAAAATCACCTTCAATAATAAAAAAATTATCTTTAGAAGTATTTAATTTTATATGTTCTAACGGAAAAGTATCATGTAAATATGCAACAGATTCAGTGTCGAGCTCCATTACGGTAACTTTAGGTTTTTTGGCTAGTAAGTATTTTGTTAGAACACCCATTCCAGGTCCAATCTCTAATACATCATCATAGCCCTTTTCGGTTAATGCATCCGCTATTTTTTTAGCGATATCTTCATCGGTTAAAAAATGCTGTCCTAAATGTTTTTTTGCTCTTACTGTCATGTTTTAAATTGTAAAAAGAATTAAAAAAGACTGTTTTAAAATTATTGCTTTGCAGGGTCTTTTAATCCTAAAGATAAAAGAACAACTCCAAACCCGAGACCTGCAAAAAAACCACCTGTAGTTTCCCAAGGTTCTGTTCCGTATTTGCAATATCCTATAATAACACCTAAAACAGTTAGAAAGACACCTGTAAATAATATCTTTTTTCTGTTTTATAAATTTTATGCTTAATTGCTTGCTTCCGCAGGGAAAAATTCATTTATCACTCGTAACTCAGTACGGAAAGCTAACATTTTATCAGCAAATTTTTTATAACTATCAGAGCGCAGTTTATCGGCGTCATGTTTGTAATAATTATCTAAATCTTCGCGCGTTTTTGCAGTGTATTGAACAGAATATGTTATTCCGCCCATTTCTTCTTCAACTAAAACCTGTGTTAATTTTGCGCTTAAAAAACGACCAGTAGCCAAAACTTTAGGAATATGGTTTTTAATCCAAACACTCCATTCGTCATGCACACTCTCGTCTATACTTATAGTTACGTTGTATATATACATATTGTTATTTAATGTAAAGATGTATCAATTATAGTTTATGGTAATAAAAACTACACTAACTTGTTGATAATCTGATTAATTAATTTGATCACCTCTTAGTTTTCTAAACTTTTTACGAGCATCAACTAAATAGATGCTAGAAGCGTGGTCAAAAATAATCTTTTGATAGTATTCTTTAGCCTTTTCGGGGTTATTTAATTTTATATTGTACAATTCTGCTAATTGGTAATACACATCATCAATATAAATTCCTTTTTTATCTAAAGTGATTATTTTATTGAAGCTTAAAATAGCTTCGTCGTATTTTTGCTGTTTTACAAAAAGTTTAGCTTGTTTAAACAGCGCTTCATCTTCAATAGGTTGCCCTTTGTATTTTGTAATAATTTCGGTTAAAATAGTAATAGCTTCGTTGTCTTTATTTTGAAAGGCTAACAAATCGGCTTTAGCATATTCTTTTAAGCCAGAGGGAATACTATCTTTTGGTTCATTATCAGAAATTGTTAAAAATAAATTTGCTGCATCGTTGGCAATTAATTGCGTTGCAGACCCTTTTAAAACTTTTAGTTGCGCTTTTGCCCATTTAAAATCGTTTTTAAAATAAGAAGTTTGTGCAACTTTAAAGCGTGCTTCTTGCCCAAAAAAATGATTTTTAAATTTCGTTTGAACCTGAGAAAAATAAATTAATGCTTTGTTAAATTTATTTGTAAATACCAAAACTTCGCCTAGTTTAAGTTTTACCATCGCTTTAGTGAATCTAGAACTGGCAAAAGTCATTGCTTTTTCTAAAATTTTAATTGCTTCGTCAGGGTTGTTTTTGGTAAATGTTAGGTAATTAGCATAGGCTATTTGTGTACGAAAGGTGAGTTTATTAATTCCGTATTCATCAAATACTTCTTTAAAGCGAATGTCAACATCCGTTTGTTTTGTTTCAATAGCTATTTTTAAATTACTATTAATGGCATTAAACTTATCGCTCGGGTAATTGGTTTTTTCAATCATTAAATCGAAACATTCTTTTGCTGTTTCGTAATCTTCATTATCTAGTGCAATTTTCCCTAACTCGGCAATTTTTCCTAAATTATCAGCATCTCTGGCTAGTAATGCTTTGTGCTGAATAAGTGCTTTATTATATTGTTTTTGCTTAACAAATAACCAAGATAATAAATCATTCCAAATATTTTTTGGATTACTGATTGATTTTCTCAGCAATGCTTTTTTAAATAAAATATTGTTTTCATTTTCGGCATCATCATTAATATATCGGCTTGTAAAACGCTTTACATTGTTAAGATAATTTTCGTTTTTATCAACCAAATCAACATACGATTCAAACATTTTATAGAAGTTTCCTTTTTCACCATAAATTTGTGCTAATTGAAACCCGTAATTTGCATCTGGGTTATTTGCCATCACTTTTGTGTAGGCTTCAATAGCATAATCTAACTTGTTATAATTTTTAAAAAAGCTTGCAATGATATTACCATAAGTACCTCTGTTATCTAAAGATTTAAGAGCAATTTTATATTGTTTGTCGGCTTCGACATCCTTTTGTTGTCGTTCGAAATTATAACCTCTAATAACATTTAGGTAACTTAAACTTGGTCTTTCATTTAGTTCTTTTGATAATAAAACTTCAGCGTTCATAAACTGATCTGTTTCTTGGTAACAGGTTACGAGTCTTCTTAGGTAAGTAGTGTTATACGGACTTTTATCGTGTAGTTTCTTGTAGAGCTGAAGTGCTTTTTCATATTCATTGTTTCTAAAATAATTTTCAGCAACAATATATTCGTTTTGTTGTGCGTAACAAAACAAACTAAAAATCAGTAAATTAATTAAGATAAAAGCTTTTCTCATCAATCAAAAATACTGAACAATATTGTTAAAATTGTATTAAAAGGCTTCCTTTTTTTGAAAGCCTTGTAACATTTTGGCACGAACTTTGTCTTACTGGTAATAACACCAAACAATTTATACTATGAAAAACTTTAACACACAATATCAGATAGCAAAGAATAATGCAAATGAGTTTATGAATAACGGACAAATAACAAAGTATTTTGAAGCGTTATTAGAAATGAACAAATACAAAAGATTAATGGTAGCTGTTGTTGCTAACTAAATAAAATTAATTCATTTTGAAGGGTGGATTTACTAAAAAAGCCAAGTTTCTTGATTGAAACTTGGCTTTTTTTATTTTTATACGAATCGATTTTATTTAATCAATCATATCAAAACCACAATAAGGTACTAATACATCTGGTATTTTAATTCCGTCTGGAGTTTGATAATTTTCTAAAATTCCCGCTAAAACTCTTGGTAACGCCAAAGAACTTCCGTTTAATGTATGAACAAGCTGGCTTTTACCATCTTTGTTCTTAAAACGTAATTTTAAACGATTTGCTTGGTAGGTTTCAAAATTTGAAGCCGAACTAATTTCTAACCAACGCTCTTGTGCTGTTGAATATAATTCGAAATCGAAAGTTAAAGCTGATGTAAAACCAGTATCACCACCACACAAACGTAAAATACGGTATGGTAATTTTAAATCACGTAAAATATCTTTAATATGTTCTACCATTCCGCTTAAAGCGTGGTACGAATTATCTGGGTGCTCTACACGAACAATTTCTACTTTATCAAACTGGTGTAAACGATTTAAACCACGAACATGCGCACCATAACTACCTGCTTCACGACGAAAACAAGGGGTATAACCAGTGTATTTAATTGGTAAATCAGCTTCCTTAACCAAGTCATTTCTGTGAATGTTGGTAATTGGCACTTCACCAGTAGGAATTAAATATAGATCATCAATAGTTGAGTGATACATTTGTCCTTCTTTATCTGGTAACTGACCTGTTGCAATTCCTGAGGCTTCATTTACCAAATGCGGAACTTGTACTTCTTTATAACCAGCAGCTGTGTTTTTATCTAAAAAATAGTTGATTAATGCTCGTTGCAAGCGAGCTCCTTTTCCTTTATAAACAGGGAAACCAGCACCTGTAATTTTGGTTCCTAACTCAAAATCGATAATATCATATTTCTTAGCTAATTCCCAGTGAGGTAATGCATTTTCTCCTAATTCAGGAACAGTTCCTTCACTAAATATTTTCTCATTATCCTCTTCACTTTTTCCAGCTTTTACAGATGCATGAGGAATATTAGGAATTGTATATAACAACTCTTGTAACCTGTCTGTAGTAATACCTAATGATTCTGTTAATTGCTTAGATTGTTCTTTTAATTCTCCTGTTTTTTCTTTTAACAGGTTTGCTTCTTGAGCTTTACCAGATTTAAAAAGACCCCCAATTTCTTTGGATATTTTATTAGATTCAGCCAATATATTATCTAAAGAAACTTGTGTAGCTCTACGAGTTTCATCAGAAGTTAATACTTCATTAATAATTGCTTCGGCATTGGCAAAATTACGTTTTGCTAATCCGTCTAAAACAGCTTGTTTGTTTTCTCTAATAAACTGAACCTGTAACATCTTTTTAAATTTTTAAGAATCGCAAAGATATAAGAAGCGGCAGACTTTGGCAATGCTAACGACTAATTGTTTTTAAGGCAGATTAGTGAGGTTTCTTTGTCTTTTTTTAGTTGGATAATTAAATTGTTAACCGAATCGAACTTTTGTTCATCTCTTAAAAAATAAAGTAATTCTACAGTGATGTTTTCATTATACAGATCGGCATTAAAATCGAAGAAATGAACTTCAATTGTTTGATGATCTCCATTAACGGTAGGTCGGTTGCCGATATTCATCATTCCGAAAATAATTGTATTTTTAAGAATAGATTTTACCACATAAACACCTGTTTTAGGTATTAGCTTATAATCTTCTGAAATATCAATATTAGCGGTAGGAAAACCTATGGTGCCGCCTAGTTTTTTTCCGTTAACTACTTTTCCTGATAAAGAGAAATTATAACCTAAATAATTATTGGCAGTTTTTAAATGTCCGTTAGTAAGTGCTTTTCTAATTTTGGTTGAGCTTACCGAAACCTCGTCAATATCTTGTGCAGGAATTTCTTGTACCGTGAAATCATATAAATGAGAATACTCTGTTAGTTGCTCTATGTTCCCTTCTCTGTTTTTGCCAAAATGATGATCGTAGCCAATAATTAGTTTAGAAGTATTTAATTGATTTACCAAAACATCACGAACAAAATCTAACGCGGTAAGTCTGGAAAATTCCCTGCTAAAAGGATGAATTATTAAGTAATCTAGTCCTAATTGCGCAAGATGCGCTGCACGTTCATCAATTGTATTAATTAACTTTATAGATAGATCTTTTTGTAAAACCATCCGCGGATGCGGAAAAAAAGTTAATAAAACCGATTTTTTATTGGTTGATTTTGCCTCGTCAATTAATTCCTTAATAATTTTTTGATGCCCAATATGAACGCCATCAAAAGTACCAATAGTTACTATTGTCTTTTGTGAGGGGTTGAAGTCGAAAATAGAGTGTATTATTTCCAAATTTAGTACAAGTTTATGCAAAAATACAATTTGTAAAAGATGTTAAATCATGATTATTAAAAAATTAATAAAATTCAGAAATGTTAAAAAATTAGCCTCTAAATAGTATAATTTGATAAAAAGAAGGTTAATTATTTCATAAATAAAAAAAAATTGTATTTTCGCTACAGTTAACAAATTACTATACATTATGATGAAAAAACTATTACTTGTTGCATTTGTGCTGTTTGGTACAATGGCAATGGTTGCTCAGACTACCATAACTGGTACGGTCAATGACGCATCTCTTGGAGAAGGACTTCCAGGAGCAAACATTAAAGTTTTAAGAAAATCTGTAGGAACATCTACTGATTTTGATGGGAAATTTACAATGACTGTTACAGATACACCACCTTTTACTATAGAAATCTCTTCTTTAGGGTATCAGTCAAAAAATGTAGAAATTACTAAAAATAACCAAGTTGTTGAGATTAGTTTGACAGAAAATGCTACTTCTTTAGATGAAGTTGTAGTTTCTGCTTCTAGAACACCAGAACGTATTATGGAATCTCCAGTTACGGTTGAAAGAATGGATGCTAGAGCAATTAGAAATACTTCATCAGCTACTTTTTATGACGGTTTAGAAAATTTAAAAGGTGTAGATATTAACGCAGGTAGTTTAACCTTTAAATCTGTAAATACACGTGGTTTTGCTACATTTTCTAATACGCGTTTCATGCAGTTGGTTGATGGTATGGATAATGCATCACCGGCACTAAACTTTGCTTTAGGTAACCTTTTAGGAATGTCTGAATTAGATGTAAAAACAGTTGAACTGTTACCAGGAGCATCTTCTGCATTATATGGTGCAAATGCTTTTAACGGTATTATGTTTATGACAAGTAAAAGTCCTTTTAACGATCAAGGTATTAGTTTTTCATATAAACAAGGTATTACTAGCCAAGAAGCTGCTGGAGATAATAATTTTTATGATACCAACATTCGTATGGCACATGCTTTTAGCGATAAGTTTGCAGCAAAAGCTACTTTTTCTTACTTAAAAGGTACTGAATGGTATGCTACAGATTATAGAAATACTGATGGAGATGAATATATTTCTGGCGATAGATCTAGACCTGATTATAATGGGGTAAATATATATGGAGATGTTGTTGCAACTAGCCTAGGCGGTACTATTGGTAGAGTTAGTAGAACAGGTTATAGAGATATTGATTTAATGGATAACGAAGCTAAAAGTTTAAAGTTTGGTGGTTCTTTACACTATAGACCTTGGGGTAACGATCGTTTAGAGATTATATGGAACTCTAAATTTGGTAATGGTAACACTATTTATCAAGGTGGTCAAAAATACAGTATTAAAAACTTTTTTATGGAACAGCATAAATTAGAATTTAGAGGAAAAAGTTTCTTTGTGCGTGGTTACATGACGGCAGAAGATGCTGGAGATTCTTATAATACGCTGTTTGCAGGAATTAATATTAACAGAGCATGGAAGTCAGATCAGGACTGGTTTGAGCAATATGCAGGCGCATTTTTACAAGGTTCTTTAGCAAATTTAACAAATGAAGAAGCACATGCTAATGCAAGAATAGTTGCAGATACAGGAAGGTTTGAGCCAGGAACACCTGAGTTTGAGAACGCATTTAATACTATTACGAATGATCCTAATTTATTAACAGGAGCAAAGTTTAAAGATCAAACTAAACTATATCATGTTGATGCAAATTTAAACTTGCAAGATTATATAGAGTGGGCTGAAGTTCAGTTAGGAGGTTCTTACAGGCAATATGTTTTAAACTCGTTTGGTAACATTTTTACAGATGCAGATGGACCAATTGATTATGATGAATTTGGAGTGTATACTCAGGTTCAAAAGAAATTTTTAGAAGACGATCGTTTAAAAGTTACAGTTTCTGCTCGTTATGATAAGGCTAAAAACTTTGATGGTAACGTTTCACCAAGACTTTCTCTTGCATATGCAGCAGGTGAAGATAAAAACCAGAACTTTAGAGCTTCTTTTCAAACCGGATTTAGAAATCCTACAACACAAGATCAATACATTGGTTTAGATGTAGGAAATGCAATTTTAGTAGGTTCAGCACCCGATAATTTAGATAGATATAGTACTACTTTTACTGATCCTAGTGATGGTAACACTTATACTTTAACAGGTAGAGATGCTTATGAAAACTCTTTTACAGTAGCAAGTGGAGGAACAGAAAGAGCAAATGTATCATTCGTGCAGCCAGAAAAAGTAACTGCTTATGAAGTTGGTTATAGAGGTTTAGTAGGACCAGAATCATCTAAAATATCTGTAGATTTAAGTGTTTACTATAATGATTATGAGGATTTTATTGCAAACAAAAACGTTATCGTACCATATAACTTAACAGGTGGGTTTAAGGTATTTCAATTATATACAAATTCAGAAGCAGATATTAGCTCTTACGGTGCTACAATTGGTTTAGATACGAAGGTTTTTAGTAACTTTAATTTAGGTTTAAATTATACGTATGCTAAATTTGATTTTGATCAAGCTTCTGATCCAGATTTTGAAGCAGGATTTAATACACCAGAGCATAAAGTTAAATTACAATTCGGAAACTCAAGTTTATTTGAAAACTTTGGGTTTAACGTAAATGTTAGATGGCAAGATAAATATAGATGGGAATCTACTTTTATAGACGGTACATTAGACGCTCGAACTGTTGTTGATGCTCAAATAAATTACAGAGTTCCTTCTTGGAAATCTACATTTAAGTTAGGTGGAGCAAATTTAACAGGTAAAGAATACTTAAGTGCACCAGGTATTGGAGCTGTAGGTTCTCAATATTTTTTATCTTGGTCAATAAACAATTAATATGAAAAGCATGAAAAATTATAAATATATAGGTTTATTTTTATTATCACTAGGTATTATATCTTGTGATGTAAACAATGAATTAGAAGAAATAGTAGACCCTATTCAGCCACAAGTAGCATTAACCACAGGAGATTTAGATTTTTCTAACTATATCTCTGTAGGTGCTTCTTTTACAGCTGGTTTTACAGATAATGGTCTTTTTATAAAAAGTCAAGAAAACTCATTTCCAAATATTTTAGCATCTAAATTTGCTATGGCAAATGGAGGTACTTTTGTTCAGCCTTTAATGAATGATAATTTTGGAGGTTTAGCCAAGGGTGGTACAAGAATAGCAGCGCCAAGATTGGTTTTTGGAGGGGCAGGACCTGTGCCATTAGAATCTATTATAGGGCCCGTAACCGTTAGTACAGATATAGCGATAAATAATCCAACAGGACCTTTTAGTAATCTAGGTGTTCCAGGAGCAAAGAGTTTTCATTTAATAGCACCTGGTTATGGTAATATTGCTAATTTACCTGCAGCGGCAAATCCTTATGCAGTGCGTTTAACTGGTGCATCACCTGATAAATCAATTTTAGCATTGGCAGTAGAACAAAACCCAACCTTTTTTACTTTATCAGAAGTAGGAGGTAATGATGTTTTAGGATATGCAACATCTGGTGGTGACGGTTCAAACCCAATAACTGATACACCAACTTTTGATTTTGCATTAAATGCTTTAGTAGACGGTTTAACGGCAAACGGAGCGAAAGGAGCAATTGCAAATCTGCCAAATATTACAAGTTTGTCATATTTTACTACGGTTTCACATAATCCTTTACCTTTGGATGCTGCAAGCGCATCTGCATTAAATTCTGCTTATGCAACATACAATGCGGGTATACAGGGAGCTTTTGCTTTTTTAGTAGCGAATACTGCAATGACGCAAGAAATGGCTGATGCAGAAATAGCAAAAAGAACAATTGTTTTTGAAGCGGGCGCTACAAATTCATTAGTTATGATTGATGAGTATTTAACAGATTTAACAGCAATTAACCCTCGTTTAATTAATTTAAGACAAACAACATCAGCAGATTTAATTACATTACCTGCTTCTTCCTTAATTCCAACAGGTGCAGGGTCTTCGACTCCTTTATCTGATACATTTGTATTAACTCCAGAAGAACAGAATGAAATAAAGATAGCAACCGATTCTTACAATGCCTCTATAGCAGCTGTAGCATCAGCAAAAGGGTTGGCACTTGTAGATTTAAATTCGGTTTTAGCTCAGGCAGCTAGTACAGGTATTACATTTGATGAGTTTACTGCAAGTACTAGTTTAGTTACAGGTGGTTTAGTTAGTTTAGATGGTGTGCATTTAACAGCAAGAGGTTATGCTTTAATGGCAAATACTTTCTTAAAAGCAATTGATGCTACCTACGGATCAAACTTTAGTGAAGCTACTAATGGTCTAGCGAAAGCGAATGACTATAGTGCTATTTACCCAATTAACATTCCGTAATTAGGTATATATATAAACAAATTAAAAAGGCTTCATTTTAAATGAAGCCTTTTTTTTATTCGTTACTATTATCAATCCACTCTTTTATTTTTTGATCGTTGATAATATATTTTTTGTATTTGTTATCTCTATATCTATAATAAATAAACACAGGCATTAATATAAAAGCCATATACATAACGCCTAAACCCATTATAATTTGTGCTTTTGCGTGTTCTGAGTTTAGTAAATAGGCTCCAACAGCCATCCAACACAAAAAAATAACAAATAAAATTCGTATTAAAATTTTCATTATTGATAAATTTAATTGCTGTAAAAATAAAAATCCTAAACGTATTGTTTAGGATTTTCTTATTGAAATTTTAAAAGAAATAAAGATTACATTTTTTGTAACCAGTTTTTTACATCTACTTCTTTTTTTATAATTGCTGATAATTCAGAAATTTTAACACGTTTTTGCTCCATCGTATCTCTATGACGAATCGTAACACTATCGTCATTTAAGGTGTCATGATCAACAGTAATACAGAAAGGTGTACCATTAGCATCTTGACGACGATAACGACGCCCTACGGCATCTTTTTCATCATAAGACACATTAAAGTCCCATTTTAAATCTTCCATTATTTTACGAGCAACTTCTGGTAAACCATCTTTTTTAACCAATGGTAAAATTGCAGCTTTAATAGGTGCTAAAATAGCAGGTAGTTTTAATACGGTTCTTGTGGTACCATTTTCTAGTTCTTCTTCTTGTAAAGAATTCGAGAATACAGCTAAAAACATTCTGTCTAATCCGATAGAAGTTTCAACAACATAAGGTGTGTAACTTTTGTTATCTTCGTGATCAAAATACTGTAATTTCTTACCTGAATGTTCTTCATGTGCTTTCAAATCGAAATCAGTACGAGAGTGAATTCCTTCTAATTCTTTAAAACCGAAAGGAAATTTAAATTCAATATCGGCAGCAGCATCCGCATAATGAGCTAATTTTTCATGATCATGAAAACGATAATTATCAGCACCCATACCTAAAGATAAATGCCACTTCATGCGATTTTCTTTCCATTGGTCGTACCATTTTTTTTGAGTTCCTGGTTTTACAAAAAATTGCATTTCCATTTGCTCAAATTCACGCATTCTAAATATAAACTGACGTGCAACAATTTCGTTACGAAAAGCTTTACCGGTTTGTGCAATTCCGAAAGGAATTTTCATTCTACCAGTTTTTTGTACGTTTAAAAAATTTACAAAAATTCCTTGTGCAGTTTCAGGACGTAAATATAAATCCATTGCGCTTTCTGCAGAGGCTCCTAGTTTTGTTCCAAACATTAAGTTAAACTGCTTAACTTCTGTCCAGTTTTTAGAACCAGTTAATGGGTCAGCAATTTCTAATTCTTCAATTAGTAATTTTACATCAGCTAAATCTTCCTTTTCTAAAGAAGATCCTAAACGAGATAAAATCGTATTTATTTTTTCTTGATAACCTAAAACACGGCCATTGGTAGCAATAAATTCTTCTTTATTAAAAGCATCTCCAAAACGCTTAGTCGCTTTTTTAACTTCTTTTTCAATTTTAGCTTCAATTTTAAGGCAGTAGTCTTCTACTAAAACATCGGCTCTATATCTTTTTTTAGAATCTTTATTATCAATTAAAGGATCGTTAAAGGCATCTACATGGCCTGAAGCTTTCCAAGTAGTTGGATGCATTAAAATAGACGCATCAATACCAACAATATTTTCGTGCATTTGCACTATTGCTTTCCACCAGTAATCTCTAATATTTTTCTTTAACTCAACTCCGTTTTGAGCGTAGTCATATACCGCACTTAATCCGTCATAAATTTCAGATGATTGAAATACATAGCCGTATTCTTTTGCGTGCGATAATACTTTTTTAAATTGATCTTCTTGTTTTGCCATAATGCAAAAATAAAATAAGGATTTTAACTAATACTATTCTAAACGAAAAAAGTGAAGAATTAAACGAATTCTTCACTTTTAATGAGGTTTTTTATGTGTTTTATTTTAAACTTACGGTTGTAGCACCAGAATATACACCATCAACAAAAGCACTTACAGTGTACTTACCTTTATTAATATCATCTCTGTTTACTAAAATAAGCGAAACAAGGCTTAATCGATCATTATTATAGTTAATTTCTATCGAATCAGAGTACTGAATTTTACCACCATCTTTTAAACTTGTAACCCCTTTAGGAGCGATAACATTTTTATTTTGATCTGTAATTTGAATATACACAGATTTTTCACCTGCATAGGCTACTACATTTTTTAATAGATCGAAGTTTATTTTAAAAGCATCTGTTCTATTAGACCTAGATGTTGATGTTAACTTACCGCTACTACGTTCTTTTAAAGTTTCAACTTTAACAGCACTTGTTTTTATGACACCACCAATTGCTATTTTTGTTTCAAGTGTTTTTTGTTTCTCTTCTAATTCTTTATTCTTTTCAGTTAAAGAAGTATTTATTGTTTCCTTTTGAAGTAAAATTTCGTTGGTTATGATGTTTTCTTGTGATAATACTTGGTTAGCAGTACTAAGAGAATCTACTTTAACAAATAAATTGCGGTTTTCACGTTCTAAACTGCTAATTTTTTTTCTGTATTTTCTTATTAGTCCATATTTATCTATTTGCAAGTTTTTAATTGAATCACGAAGATTATTCATTTTAATAATTTCGGACTTTAATCTTGTAGAGAGACGCTTTTTACGAACAATAACATCCGTATAATCTTTAATCATTTCGTCTAATTCATTTTCTAAATCAGCTTTTTCTTGTTCAAAAATTTCTTGAAGATTATTGTATTGATTAGATTTTTGTAATGAATATATTGTTAAAAATAAAGTAAGTATTAAAAGTACCACAATTAAGGTGCTTCTTCTTTTTTTTGGGGTCATAATCAGGGGGATTAAAGTAAGGGTTATTAAATTTAAATCATTTTATTTAAGTTCTATAGATGTGCTATTAGTAAAAACACCGTTTACAAAAACATTTATTTTATAAAAACCTCTATTTATTAAATTACGATCAACATTAATAAATGAAACTATAGATAATTGTTTGTTGTTGTACTTTGCGTTAAAGTTATCGTTACAAAGTATTTTTTCTTTGTTTTTTAGTTTTACTTTTTTTGCGGGTGAAATAACTTTATCATTATTTACAATTTGTATATAAATAGATTTGTTTCCTGAGCTAATGATGTTGTTCTCAAGTAAGTTAAATTCTATTTTAAAAGCATCTGTTTTACTAGAGTACGAGGTAGAAGTATGTTTTCCGTTGCGTTTTTTTTTCATCGCTACTACTTTTATTGATGAGGTTTCAATAATTTCGGCAATTGCTATTTTTTCTTTTAATACTTTTTTCTCTAAACCTAGTGATTTGTTTTTGTGTTTTAATTTTGTGTATAAACCTTCCTTTTGCATTAAAACAACTTTAACGCTATCGTTCTTAGTTAACAATTTATTATTAATTGTGTTTAAAGAATCTATATGAGCAAAGAGAATTTCGTTTTGTTTGGCTAAACCAGAAATACGTTTTCTGTAAAGACGAAACAAACCATAATCTGTAGTTTTTAAATTGCTAATAGTATCTTTAAGCTTGATGATTTTTTGAAGTTTATCTCGTAAATCTAAAGAAATATCATCTTTTTGGTAAATGGCATTTTCATAATTTTGTATAACGCTATTTAGTTCAGATTCTAGCTCAATTTTTTCTAATTTAAAAACATTTTTTAATTCAGAATACTCGCTAGCATTTTGATAAGATAATAAGCCAATTGCAATTACTAATAAAAGTAAAAAAGCAATAAAGCCATTATTCTTTATTTTTGAATTGATAATCATTTGGGGTCATGATGAACAATTTATTGTGTTCGGGGCTAATATACTATTTTTTACACAGTTATAAATAAATGCTGGTGGAAAATTAAGAGGTTCAAAACTTAGTTGAATATTGTCTCCAAAAACACCCTTTAATTTTTTATAATATGTAAGGCTATATTGGTACTGTATAAACAAACCTTTATTGTTTAAAAGTCGATAGCTTTCTAATAAAATATTATAAGAAACCTCTTTGGGTATAATAGTTAAAGGCAAACTAGAAACTATATAATTTACCTCATTATAACCTAGTTTCTTAATTTCTTTACACATGTTTTCAGCCGAAGCTTTAATTACAATTAATTGTGGGTGTTTAATTTTTTTTAATTCCTTGTAAAAGGCATCATTTATTTCAAAACAAATTAAAATTGAGTTTGGTTCTATTTTATTTAAAATAGTGTTTGTTATTGCTCCGTTACCAGGACCCAATTCTATAATAACTTTAGCATTAGAAAAATCGATTTCTTTAAGCATTTTCTTTGCTAAATATTTAGAGCTAGGAGCAACAGTACCAGATGTTTTATAGTTTTTAACTGCTTCTTTAAAAAAGTTAAACTTTTTACCCAAAATAATATTTTATGATGTTTTTTGTATATTTCTACTAAAAGTGCTGGTAAAGATGCAATATTTAAAAGATATATTCTATTTATTTTATCCTAATTTATGTGTTAATTGCAATGTTAATCTATTACAAAGCGAAAAGCATTTATGTATAAGCTGTAGCAATGAATTACCTATTATAAAAGACAATGCGCATGTAAATGTTACATTGCTAGCTGTTTTTTACGGCAAAGTAATAGTTAAAAATGTGCGTTGTTTTATGTATTATCAAAAACATGGAATTACACAAAAAATTATTCACGAATTAAAATATAAAAATCAACCAGAAATAGGAGCGTTCATTGCAAATTGGTTTGGCAATCAACTGAAAGAGTCAGGCGTTTTTAAAAATGTTGATTATATTCTTCCGGTACCGCTGCATAAAAAAAAGCTAAAGAAGAGAGGTTATAATCAACTTACGAAATTTGGAAAAACGTTAAGTGATATTTTAAATATTGAATATAAAGAAGAGATTTTAATTAAGTCATCCATAGCAAAAACACAAACATTCAAACATCGTTTTGAGCGCTTTTCAGATTCTAAAACAAAATTTAAGCTAACAGATTTTAAAGTTTTTGAAAATAAACATATTCTTTTAATAGATGATGTAATAACTACAGGCGCAACTTTAGTTGCTTGTTGCAATGAATTGTTAAAAGTAAAAAATATTACGATTAGTATTGCAACCATGGCGTATACTAAAAAAGGTTGATTTTGTTGCTGTTATTTTAGTACTTTTGATGTTGGAATTAAACAATCAATTTGTGAAAAATAAGTTATTATTTTTAGTCGTTTTAGTATCTGTAATCATATTAAGTTGTGCTCGAAAAGGAAGACCCGAAGGCGGCCCGAAAGATGAAGACGCGCCAATTATGGTGACTGCGAATCCGCCTTATGAAACGATTAATTTTGATAAAAAAAAGATTAAAATTGAATTTGACGAATATATTGTTTTAAAAGACTTATCAAAGCAGTTGGTGGTTTCTCCACCTTTAAAATATCCACCGGTAATTACACCGCAAGGAACACCAAGCAAGTCTATTAATATTGAAATTTTAGATACCTTAAGAACAAACACAACTTATACTTTTAATTTCGGAAATGCTGTTCAAGACAATAATGAAAATAACAAGTTAGAAAGCTTTAAATATGTGTTTTCAACAGGTAATTATATCGATTCTTTAAAGATTAAAGGAGCAGTTGCAAGTTCGTTTAAAAAAGAAAAGTTAAAAAACATATCTGTTTTATTATATCGGTTAGATAGTACTTACAACGATTCGATTGTTTATAAGGAAAAACCAAATTATGTAACCAGCACGTTAGATTCTACCAATTTTGAATTCACCAATTTACGTGACGGAAAGTATTTGTTATTAGCGCTAAAAGAAGCATCAAGCGATTATCTTTTTAATAGTAAAACTGATCAAGTCGGATTTTATACGGACACTATTTCTTTGCCAAAAGATACGTTGATAACGAAACCAATCCGTCTTTTTAAAGAGTTACAACCGTATAAATTTAAAAGAGGAAAAGAAGTTGTAAAAGGTAAAATACAATTCGGTTATGAAGGTGAAAGAGAAGAAATGAAAATTGAGTTGCTGTCTGCGGTTCCAGAAACATTCAAGTCGTTTTCTGAGTTCGAAAAAGCTAAAGACACGCTTAGCTATTGGTTTACACCTGTAGCACAAGATTCTTTAAACTTTATAGTTAGTAATAAGAACTTTATAGATACCGTTACTGTTAGTTTGCGTAAAAATAAAATTGATTCTTTAAGTGTATCATCAACTGTAGGTATAAATTTACATTTAAATGATACTCTGTTATTAAATACTAATAATCCAATTGTTTCATTAGATAAATCTAAATTTTCATTAGTAGATAAAGATACAGTGAATGTTGATTTTGAAGTAAAAAAGCAAAGTGTAAATAAGTTGGCTGTTTTGTTTAAAAAAGCGCCTAAAATGAATTATAAGTTTAATGTTTTACCGAAAGGAATTATTGATTTATATGAAACAACAAACGACACATTAAACTATCAATTTAAAACACTTACTGTTGAGGATTATGGGAGCATAATTTTAGAGGTAAAAAAAGAAACAGGATACCCAGTTATAATTCAACTTTTAAATAATAAAAAGATTGTAAAAACAAGATATATATCATCTTCTCAAAAAGTCGAATTCAACTTACTAGAACCTAAAGAATATACAGTTAGAGCAATTGTTGATGAAAACAATAATCGTGTTTGGGATACCGGTAATTTCTTATCAAGAAAACAACCAGAACAAGTAATTTACTTTGAAACAGTTTTTAAACTTAGAGCAAATTGGATTCAGAATGAAGAGTTTGTTATTAAGTAAACTCTTCATTAATTTTTCGATGCTTTATTACTCGGTATAAGATGTTGCGCTAGGGCAGAATAATAATTCGGTTGGATTATCGATATCATATAAATATTGATAACTCCTTGAGTCTTTATTGCAATAAGGCTCTATAAGTTTTAGCATGTTCTCAAAGCCACTTAAGGTAAGAACACAAAAAAAGGTTTCATTATCTTTCGTAAGTATTCCTTCGTCAGATTTAAACAAACCGAAAATTAAATTACAATTGCGAGGCTCTATGAAGTCAACCTCTGCTAAATCTAATTTTTGTCTTTTTTCAATAACAGTTTCTTTAATTAAATCCCTAAATTTAATTGCCTCTGTTTTATCGAAATTGTATAAACGAACAACATGTTCATCAAAACCATTTACATTTTCTATATAATCTAACTCCATCTTCTTTCTTAATTAATGCGCTTGTAACCAATTTTCTCCTTCGCCAATTTCAACATCTAAAGGAACATCCATTTTAAAGGCATTTTCCATTTCTTCTTTAATAATTGGTTTAATAATTTCTAACTCGTCTTTATGTGCGTCAAAAACCAATTCATCATGTACTTGTAATAGCATTTTCGATTTAAAACCTTCTTTTTCAAATCGGTTATAAATGTTAATCATGGCTAATTTAATAATATCGGCAGCACTTCCTTGTATAGGCGCATTTACTGCATTACGTTCTGCGGCACCACGAACAATGGCATTTTGAGAATTGATGTTTTTTAAATACCTACGACGGTTTAAAACGGTTTCTACATAACCGTTTTCACGAGCAAAATCTACTTGCTCGGCCATGTAATTTCGCAACTTCGGATACGTTTCATAATACGTATCTATCAATGCTTTTGCTTCTTTACGAGATAAATCCGTTTGATTACTTAACCCGAAGGCAGAAACACCATATACAATTCCGAAATTTACCGTTTTTGCATTGCTACGTTGCTCACGGGTAACTTCACTTAACGGAACATCAAATACTTTTGCAGCGGTAGAAGCGTGAATATCTTCGCCATTTTTAAAGGCTTCAATCATGGTTTCTTCTTCACTTAAAGCAGCAATAATTCGCAATTCAATTTGAGAATAATCCGCAGCAACTAACACATGGTTTTCATCTCTAGGAATAAATGCTTTACGAACCTCTTGTCCGCGTTTTGTACGAATAGGAATGTTTTGTAAGTTCGGGTTGTTAGAGCTCAACCTTCCTGTTGCGGCAACTGCTTGCGCATAAGAAGTATGAATACGACCGGTTTTGGTATTTATCTCATTTGGTAAAGCATCTACATACGTGCTTTGTAATTTTTTATACTGACGATATTCTTGAATATCTCTAATAATTTGATGCTCTTTTGCTAAGAAAGACAACACATCTTCGGCAGTAGAATATTGCCCTGTTTTTGTCTTTTTAGGCTTTTCTACCAATTGCATATTTTCAAACAAAACAATACCCAATTGTTTAGGTGAAGCAATATTAAACTCTTCACCCGCTTGCTCGTAAATGCTTTTTTCTAAACGTTCAATGTCGTTCGCTAAATCAACAGAAAGCTCTTTTAAGAAAGGAATATTTAAGTTGATTCCTTCTATTTCCATTGCTGTTAAAACCGAAACTAACGGAGTCTCAATTGTGTTAAATAATTTAGTAACGTTTCCGCTTTCTAATTCATTGGTAAAATGCTCTTTTAACTGCAAAGTAATATCAGCATCTTCAACCGCATATTCAGTTTGCTTCGCAATGTCAACAGTTCGCATAGAAAGCTGATTCTTCCCTTTTTTACCAATCAATTCTGTAATAGGAACAGGCTGATAATTTAAATAGGTTTCTGCTAAAACATCCATTCCGTGTCGCATATCAGGGTTTATAAGATAATGCGCAATCATGGTATCAAATAATTTACCTTTTACAGGAATATTATAGTTTGATAAAACTTTGATGTCATATTTTAAATTATGACCAATTTTTTCAATCGTTGATGTTTCAAAAAAAGCACGAAATTCTTCTAAAATTGCAGCTGTTTCTTCTTGGTTTTCCGGAAAAGAAACATAATATCCTTTGCCGATTTCCCAAGAAAAAGAAATCCCTATTAATTCAACTTCTAGCGCTTTTAAACCTGTAGTTTCAGTATCAAAACAAACAGATCCTTGTTGCATTAACTTGTTTAATAATAGCTTTCTTGATAAAGGAGAATTTACATGCTGATAAAGATGTTTGGTGTTGTTAATGTTTTTGTAACCAGCAGCAATTTCAACCTCGGTAATAGTTCCGGCACCCGGAGCCGCAAATAAATCGAATTGTCCAGCAGTAGTTTTATCTGCTGCTTTTTTAGGTTTCGTAGCTGTTATTTCTTCTTTTTTTACTTCGGATGTATTTTCGCTAACACCAAAAGCTTTTAAGAAATTATCAGTTAAACGACGAAACTCTAAATTGGTGAAAATTTCTTTAGTTGCTTCTATATTTGGTTGGCACATTTCAAAATCTTCCTGATGAAATTCAACAGGAACATCTAGCATAATTGTTGCTAATTCTTTTGATAAAAGTCCAAGTTCTGCATTCGCCTCTACTTTTTCTTTCATTTTGCCTTTTAAATCTGCTGTATTTGCAAGCAAATTTTCCATAGAGCCATATTTTGCTAAAAACTTCTTAGCTGTTTTTTCACCAACCCCAGGTAAACCGGGAATGTTATCGACAGAATCTCCCATCATTCCTAAGAAATCAATCACTTGTTCGGGTTTTTCTACGCCAAACTTTTCTTGTACTTCGGGTATTCCCCAAGTTTCATATCCACCACCAAAACGCGGGCGATACATAAAAATATTTTCAGAAACTAGTTGCGCAAAATCCTTATCGGGCGTTACCATGTAGGTCTTATAACCCTCTTTTTCGGCTTTTTTAGCTAGGGTTCCAATAATATCATCGGCTTCATATCCTGTTTTTATAATAGCAGGAATATTCATTGCTTTTAAAATTTCTTCGATATATGGCACTGCTATTTTTATCGCCTCGGGTGTTTCTTGTCTATTGGCTTTGTATTCAGGAAAAGCATCTACTCTGGCAACCGATCCACCGCGATCAAAACATACTGCTAAATGATCTGGGCGTTCACGTTTTATAACATCTAATAACGAATTTGTAAATCCCATAATTGCAGAGACGTCCATTCCTTTAGAATTAATTCGGGGATTTTTTATAAAAGCATAATATCCTCTAAATATTAATGCGAAAGCATCTAGTAAAAAAAGTCGTTTTTGATCTGCCATTTGTTTCTATAATTGAAGAGTGTAAAACTACGAAACTTTAACAAGATGTTAAAAATTGATTTTCAATAATCAACCTATCTTTGTTCGACTTTTTAAAAAAATAAATATGTCTCGTTGGTTGCTATCAATTATAATTATTTCATTACTCATCTTTGCGTTTGAAGCGTATGCTTTTCAGGCAATTAAAACAGTAACTAAGAATAAAATTATCCGTTACGGATGGCTGTTTTTAGGTTCGTTAGCATATATTAACTTTTTTTATGTGATATTTTCTTCGGATAGAAGCTCTGGACAAACCCCACAATTTCAATGGGCAGTAGGAGCCTTGTTGGTTGTATTACTGCCTAAGTTGTTTATTTTAATCTTTATGATTGGTGAAGATTTAGTGCGATTGATAGGGAAAGGAATTTCTTTTTTATCATCAGCCGAAACAAAACCTTTAGCAGGTAGAAGGACCTTTGTAGCTAAATTAGCTTTGGGTATTGCTGCGATTCCGTTTGCTAGTATATTGTATGGTATTTTTAAAGGAAAGTATAACTATAAAGTGATAAAATACCAATTATCGTTTAAAGATTTACCAGAAGCTTTTGACGGATTTACAATTACACACATAACAGATATACATTCGGGTAGTTTTACAAATAAAGAAGAAATATCGTATGGAGTAGATTTAATAAACGAGCAAAAATCGGATATGATTTTATTTACAGGAGATCTAGTGAACAATTTTGCTTATGAAATGGATGAATGGATTGACGTTTTTAAGAAAATAGATGCTCCGGTTGGTAAATATGCTGTTTTAGGAAATCATGATTATGGAGATTATTCTAAATGGAAAACAGAGGAGGATAAAGCTGAAAATTTTAATGCGATAAAAGAATTACACCCAAAAATTGGGTTCGATTTATTATTGAATGAAAATAAATATATAGAAAAAGACGGACAAAAAATAGCCTTAGTTGGTGTAGAAAATTGGGGGAAAGGTTTCAATCAAAAGGGAGATCTTAAAAAAGCATCTGAAGGAATAAATAAAGAAGATTTTAAAATATTGATGAGTCACGATCCGAGTCATTGGGAACATAAAGTAAAGAAAGATGATTTTAATTATCAGTTAACTTTAAGTGGTCATACACATGGTTTGCAGTTCGGTATTGAAATACCAGGATGGATTAAATGGAGTCCGTCTCAATACGTTTACAAACAATGGGCTGGTTTATACAACGAATTTGGGCGATATATTAACGTAAACAGAGGTTTTGGTTATCATGCTTTTCCTGGTAGAGTAGGTATTTGGCCAGAAATTACTGTAATTGAATTGAAAAAAGGTTGATTTTCAGGGTTTTTAACAAATGTTAATATCTAATTAGAAAAAAAACAGTAATTTTGATCGATATTACATATAAAAATTATATCGAATGACAAAGTTTGGTGAAATTATAAGTATAAATAAGCCAGTTTTAATTGATTTTTACACTGATTGGAGTGCGTTAGAACCTAGTTTAGATACGCTTCGTGATGTTGCTGCTGCTTTAGGTGATAAAGCAAAAGTAATAAAGATTGATATCAGACAGAACGAGATTTTAGCAGAAGCTTTGCGTGTTAAAGGAAACCCTACGTTTATGATTTATAAACAAGGAGAGATGAAATGGCGTCAAACAGGAGAGCAAGATGCTAACACTTTAATTGGTTTAGTACAACAGTACGTTTAAGTTGCTGTTTAAAACTAAGTGCTTTTAAACTATCGTGATAACGATAGTGTATTATAGTGCAGTATCATAATTAAGAATCCATAAACATATTTATAAAAAAAGCAGCACGACTAAATTTAGTTGCGCTGCTTTTTTTATAAAGTATACCTTAAAAATTAAGGTTTAATAGTGTCTAATTCTTGCGGAAACTGTTCTTGTTCCTCTTCGTCGGACATTAAGTGTTTAAATAAACGCGCATGATTTAAGTATCCTTCAAAAGCTTTTTTACCATAGTCCATATCTTTATCATATTTTGTGACTTGTTGTATGATATTCTGATACATGTATAAGTTAGTTTCTAAATTATCAAGAATTAAATCAACATCACTATCTTTAAAAGTACTGTAATATTTTAATTTTTGTTGAAAAATAGTTATTAATGTTTCCGCAGTTTCTCGTGCTTTGTCTTTATCTCCTATTCGATAGTATAATTCAGGATATCCTAAAGAAATACTGTAGTGGCCAAAATCGTTTATTGGCATTTTGTATAATGATAAATCTAATACATCTTTTGCGTTAACAGAATCACCTTCTATTAAGAACTCTTCAGATAAGCGCATTAAGTTGTTACGAATAGATATTGCGTTACGCTTGCTTTGTTCATCTAAATAAATTTCACCGTTGTTTATGGTTTTCCAATCCCATTTTTTAACGTTTTCATACATTTTTTTAGGATCGATGCGTCCCATGTCAAATATAGATTTGCCTCTGTTAGATGTTTTAATCGGTACTAATTTGTACGACATTCCGTCTAACTGTAAATAATCTTTTAACCAGATATATTCTTCATCAGCATTAGCTCCACCGGTAAAATAAATTGGGCGTTTCCAATCGAAATTATTTAAAATATCTAGCATTAAGATTCTGTTTTTCGTTAAACCTTGCTCATCAACAGTAATATCTATATAATCTAAAATTTTATCAGCATCTTTTTGTGCTACCAATCCTGTTTTTAAAACATTTTCTTTATTTACAGGGATTCGAATGCGATTCGTAGGGTAAAATTTCTCTCTTACATCAATTTCTTCATCAATATAATAAGTGGCGTCGTTATCGCTATCAATCCAACGCATAAAATTATTAATAGAAATAATAGAGTCTTTAAACCTTGGGTGTGGAATATGATAAGCGATGTCTAAAGTTCCGTATTTATACTGGTCGTGTGTTAATTGTGACGGAATAGGATCTGCCTCATAGGTTTTCTTTTTCATCTGATCGATATACCAAGCAGTTTGAAAAAGACTGGTGTTTACAATCTTAATATCTTGTCGTACACCTTCTACCTGCTGCATGTACCAAAGCGGAAAAGTATCATTATCTCCAATGGTAAAAATTATAGCATTTGGGTCGCAACTTTCTAAATACGTTTGTGCGTTTAGTTGAGAAACATAACGATCACCTCTATCATGGTCATCCCAGTTCTGAACTCCCATTAAAACAGGAACAGCTAGTAGTGAAACGGCAGAAACGGCAATAGCAACGGTTCTTTTGTTTGCGTAATTTTTCAGGTAATCATACAATGCGAATACTCCGAAACCGATCCAAATAGCAAATACATAAAATGAACCTACTACAGCGTAATCACGTTCTCGAGGCTCAAAAGGTTTTGGATTGGTGTAAAATATAATGGCAAAACCAGTAAAAGCAAAGAATAGGGCAAGGGTGTATAAGTTCTTTTTATCTTTTTTAGATTGATAAAACAATCCGATTAATCCTAAAATTAAAGGTAAGAAGAAGTATTTGTTACGTCCTTTGTTGTTTTTAATGTCGTCTGGTAAGTTTTGTTGCGATCCTAAGCGTATTTCATCAATAAAATCTATTCCGCTTAACCAATTACCATTTTCAATATCTAAATGTCCTTGTGCATCATTTTGTCGTCCTACGAAGTTCCACATAAAATAACGCCCGTACATGTATCCGAATTGATAATCAATCATGAATTTCATGTTTTCTACAAACGTAGGTCGTCTTTTACTTCGGGCAGGAATTCCGGCAATCCTTTTATAATGTTGTTCTGAAGCAGGGTTTACCATTCTCGGGATAAAACCTTTGTGTTTGCTAGAGTAGTTTGGTAATACATTTTTGTATTTGTTTACAATAACATATTTTCCGTCTTTCTTTTCGTATTTAGGTTTGTCGTCTTTATACGGTTGGTCTGCGTCTTGCGTTCTATCGTAAGAAACAGAATAATATTTATCATAAAAAACATTCGCATCACCATATTGTTCACGGTTGTAATAAGCTAATAGTTCACGTGCGCTAGACGGATTATTTTCATTAATAACAGTATCGGCATTTGCACGAATTGGTAGCATTAACCAAGACGAAAAACCAATCATAATAAATAGTACAGACAGCACTAAAGTGTTTGCCATTACTAGTTTTTTTGTGCGCGTATATTTTAATCCGAAGAAAAATAAGGCGATTAAAACAATACCAGCAACAATGGTACCTGTGTCATATGGTAACCCTATTTGGTTGATGAAAAACAATTCAGAAACACTAAAAAATTTAAGTGTAAACGGAAATAAAAATTTAAAAACAAAAGCTAAAACAAATATTGAAATAAGTGTTGCGATTGCAGTTGTTTTTATATTGATGTTTTTGTAGGTTTTAAAGAAATATAATAAAACAATAGAAGGAATCACTAAAAGTGATAAAATATGTACCCCGAATGAAAGTCCTACCACAAAACTAATTACGACCAACCATTTGTTTCCTCTAGGTGTATTTATTTCACTTTCCCATCTTAATCCTAGCCAAAATAATAAGGCCATTAAAAAAGATGACATGGCATACACTTCACCTTCTACAGCGCTAAACCAAAAACTATCAGAAAATGTATAAGCTAAAGCACCAACTAATCCGCTTCCTAAAACGGCAATAGCTTCACTTTTACTGAACTTGCCATTTTTAGTAGCCATTTTTTTAGCTAAGTTGGTAATTGTCCAAAACATAAATAAAATTGTAAACGCACTGGCTAAACCAGACATGAAGTTTACCATTTTAGCCCACTGACTTGGGTCGTTGCTAAACATGGCAAAAAATGCGCCTAGCATTTGAAATAACGGCGCTCCTGGTGGGTGCCCAACCTCTAGTTTTACTGCGGTAGAAATGTATTCTCCACAATCCCAAGAACTAACTGTAGGCTCTAAGGTTAGTGTATATGTGATTAGTGCCACGGCAAATGAAAACCATCCTAAAAGGACATTCCATTTTTTGTAGTTAAATTCGTTCATAGTTTTCTGTGTAATAAAGTACGAAAGTATTAATAACTGTTGGTTTTTTACTGAAAACAAAAATATAATTTTGAGACAGTTAACGAATCAAAAGTTGATATAAAATTGTGTTAAATGAAAAAAAGCATAAAAAATTTGCCGAAATAAAACTTTGTATTATATTTGCATCCGCAATAAGTTATTGGCCTATGGTGTAATTGGTAACACACCGGTTTTTGGTACCGACATTCAAGGTTCGAGTCCTTGTAGGCCAACTTAATCCTTACGAAGTTCGTGAGGATTTCTTATAAAAACTTATTATTGTTTTTTAGTTTTAAAACATTGTTTTTATATTTGTAATAACTTATTGGCCTATGGTGTAATTGGTAACACACCGGTTTTTGGTACCGACATTCAAG
>CAXHZZ010000015.1:0-37503 GCA_964021635.1 uncultured Tenacibaculum sp. | reverse complement strand
CTTCGGTAATTGTATCACCAACTAAAACTACCCAAAAATCATCATCTAATTCTTTTGATATTTCTCTTATTTCTTCAATTTCAGAAATAAAAGTATCCTTTTGCGAGTTTGGTAAAAAATCTGTTGGTTGCCAAATTTTTTCGGCGGGTATTAAAAATTTTTCTACGAAACTATCGATATTCTTCTCGAGGGTTTTCATTACTTCCTTTCGGATATTTTGTACTGACATATTTTTATAATTTATAAGGGATTATAAAATTGATTCTTTAATCGTATTTTCTACTGTTGCCACTAATTCATTAAACGGTAAACTGTTTATCTTTATTGGCTCGTGTGTCTTAATTTTTATTGGACTTCCCAAACCTAATGGAAATTTACCATACTTAAATACTTTCCACGAATTATTTATTGTTAGAGGCACAACATAAGCCTCAGGATTGTATTTTGTAATCATTTTTAAGCCATTTACTGAAAACGACTTTGGTTTACCTGTTCTGCTTCTTGTGCCTTCAGGAAAGATAACCGCAGACCATTTGTTTTTATTTATTTTTTTTGAAAAACCTCCCAACTCAGTTAATGCTTGCCTAGCATCTTTACGATCTATTAAAGCAGCACCACCGTGTCTTAAATTAAAAGAGATGCTTGGTATTCCTTTTGCTAGTTCCTTTTTAGATACAAATTTCGGAAAGTGCTTTCTAAAATGCCAAATAATTGGTGGAATATCAAAAGTACTTTGATGATTTGAAACAAATATTAAAGTGGTATTTTCTGGTAAATCTTGTTCGTTTTCAACTTGAACACGAACCCCTAAAATTAATAATGATTTTATTAATACCCAATTCATAATATTTACCACATTCTGATGACCATTTTGCCCAAATAATTTTAATCCCAACCATTGTAAAGGTTGAAAGATTATTAGTAGTAAAAAAAACACCAATGCAAATATTGATGAGACGATATAGCTTATGAATTTCATTATAATATATTTAATAGCCTACAAAAATAAAAAATCCCGCGAGAGCGGGACTATATTTTGTGATTAAAACCAATTACTCCAAGGAATTCTTGATAATATTAACAGCAATGCGATTCCGTAAAAAATTGCAAAGGTTTTAAACTTAGCTTCACTTTTTACTTGTTTCTTATGTTTAGACCATCCGATGGTTATTAACACAATTGCTAAAATCATCATTAAGGGATGTTCTAAAGCTAAAAGTCGTACAGGAGCGTCTTTCATATCTCCCAGTCCTTTTTGAAAACCTCCTACGAAATACACCAAAAACCCTAACAGTAACTGAATATGTGTTATTATTAAACTAAACAACCCTAAACGGAATTCTTTATGGGTAAATTCTTTTTTTTGTACTAAACCTATAATTGCATTTATCACTGTAAAAATTAATACAGCTAATACAATATATGCCCAATAAGAGTGTAATGTTTTCATCATAATATTAATGTTTTTAATAGTGGTAAATGTACTAATTTTTAAGCATAAAAAAACCACCTCTATCGAGGTGGTTTTAAGAAATATTATTAATGTTTTAAACAATATTAATTATTGCTTAACCCACTCACCTGCTTCTTTAATTAAAGCAAAATCTTCTATTGCGCTAGAGCCATTAAATACACTAACAGATACTAGATACTTTTGTTCATCAGCTGCCGATGGATTTAAATTATCTAAAACAATTGCCAGGGCTCTATAAACCATAAGATCATTCCAACTACTAGCTCCTGAAGGCTCATCTCCGTCTGCACTTCCAGTTCTATTGATATTACCAAATCGAGCTAAGTTAGCTATAGCAGCTTCATATCCTGTAACGTCTTTTAACTCACTATTAGCAATTAAGTCAAAATCCTCTGTAGTTAAAGTATAAGCAATTGTATTATCTGGCACCCAAGTAACACCGTCATGACCAAACTGTATAGATTGTTCTATTGTGTTATCATATGGTAACCAATCTGCACCATCGTACACAAAATAAGTAACATAACTATAAGTAGTTCTATCATCTGTTCTTCCATCACCATCTACATCATCTTCATCTGTAACAAATAACTTATACATAAAAGGCTCAATATCACCTTTAACTTTTGGACTAAATTTAAAGTTTTCTTTTAAGAATATTGGTAATACTGACAATGCTTCTTCCTCATCTGAAAAATTAGGAAATCTTTCTCCGGCTGCTGCATATTGATCATCAGTTAAACCTGTTACCTTAACCCATTCACCCTCTGTAAAGAAGAATCCATCATTAAGTTCGTTTACACTTCCATTAAAAAAGTCGTAAGTTAAAGAAACTAACACTCTATCATCAGGAGTAGGGTATTTTGTTTCTAAGAAATCAAAAATTTGATCATCACTAGAGAAATTAGGAAATCTTAAACCTTGTGCATCATAATCATCTCTTGTTACTTCGTATACGATTAAGCTTCTTTCGGTACGCTTAGGAGCATACAATTTGTAAGTAATTAAAGCTGTTGAACCATTACCTAAAACGGCATATTTATTTGATAAGAAAGCTGGTAATTCAGCCTTAACATCATCTACTGAGCTAAAGTTAGGGAAACGGAAACCTAATCCACCATCTTCAACATCTTCTGTATAATCATCTTCAGTTAATGTATAAGTAATATTATCACTTATTGAAGTCTCTTGAGCATCAATTTGTTCATTAATATCTTCTAATGGGTTACAAGAAGATAAAACAAATGTAAATATTGCGAAAAAATATATAATTTTTTTCATCTTAAAATTGTTTTATAATTAAAATTTAACTTTTAAACCTAAACTAAATGTTCTACCTGCACCATAGTACACTAAAGAATCATCTACAGTATGAGTACTACCGTCTCTTGCATCAGAAATATATTCTGTATTGAAAATGTTGTTTAATTTTCCTGATAAAGTAGAATCGAAATCTCCAATAGTAAAACCGTGAGAGAAACCTAAATCAAATAAGTGAAAATTAGGTAATTTCCAAGTATCCTCTCTGTCATTTGGATTCGTTCTTCTAACAACATCCATAGTTGCGTAGTTATCACCTGCGTAGTTATAATCTACAAAGAAAGAAGTTCTTTCTGCTGCTTTATAACTTAAACCTGCAGCCCAAGTTGTTTGTGCAGCATCTGATACTTTTAAACCATCTGCATAAATATTAGTTTCACTTACAAAGTTTCCTGCTCCATCAAAAAGGTCTCCAGATGCATCACTAGTCCAGTTCCAGTCTCCTAAAGAAACCATACCTGTAAGCTTTAAATTATCTGTCATTTTATAAACAAAATCTAATTCAACACCCTGGTGTAATGCGTCTAAACCTGTTACGTTAGCTACAGGAATCTGTCCTGAAATAGGATCTGGTTGTCCAGAAACAACTCTTGATCTATCTAACCAAGAAGTTCTATATACGTTTAAGTTTGCTGATAATTTTTCACTTCTAAATCCGTATCCAACCTCTGCTGAAAATACTTTTTCGTTTACAGCATCTTCATTGATACTACCTGATTCTCTTCTTGCAAAAACACTTGCTGCTAAAAAAGGAGCTCTCGAGAAATAACCTACATTGGCAAAAACATTGTGATTTGCATCAATATTATAGTTTGCTCCTCCTTTTATACTATACCCTAAAAAGCTAACATCATCAGAGTCTCTACCATTCGGGTTTAAAGCATCATTTAAGTTGTTAGTTTTATTATATTCTGTATTAGACATCGAAGAAGCTAAGAATAAAGATAAATCATTTTTAGAATACTCAAGCTGAGCAAAATAACCGTATCTTAAAACTCTACCTACATAGTCGTATCTTAAACGATCTCCAACTTCTAAAGCTTCACCTACGTTATTAGTATTATTATATTCGTTAATATAGAAATCTCCTCCTAATAAATCTGCAACTTCGTAATAGTGAATACCTTCATAGTATCTACCATCTAAACCTCCTGAAAAAGTTAACTCATCAGTTAAATCAGTTTTAAATGTTGATAATACCCCGTACCAGTTATGATTGTTTACTGAATTTAAGAAAACATCAGAAGATCCTTGTGTACCTCTTGCTTTATTTTCTGCAACAATCTTATCGTAATTAATTGGGCTATCAAAACCTCCTAACCTGTATTCGTCTTGATTAACACCAAAAGCAAATTTTGATGAACCTGGATTTGATCTTCTACCACCACCTTTACCAAATGATGTATATAATACAGTAGTTAAAAATGTTTTATCAGAAATAATCCAATCATAATTTAAAGAAATTTGAGGTTTGTGGTAATAATTGAAAGAACTATTTTCAATTTGACCATTTCTGTAACCCCAATCTGGATTAAATCTTTTCCCTCCTCTTTCAGTAGCTCTATTAACAGCTACGGTAGTTCTATTAAACCTTTGTCCGTGCTCTTGCTGAGCTCCAAATACTGTAAAAGATAACTTATGGTTGTCGTTAAATTTCTTTGCGATATTTAAAAAATAATTAAAACCATTAAACCATAAACCATCTACATAACCATCACCTTTAATAGTAGCTGCAGAAGCTGTAATAGCTAAACCGTTATCCATTAAACCTGTTGATAATGTCATTCCGTATTTTTGATAACCGTCATTAGCTGTTGAAGCTCTAACCATACCACCCTGTTCAGCATCTGTAGATTTTGAAAGGATGTTAATTGTACCCCCAACAGAAGGTACCGCTACTTTAGAAGCACCTAAACCTCTTTGCACCTGCATTGCAGATGTAACATCTGATAAACCAGCCCAGTTAGACCAATATACGTTTCCGTTTTCCATATCATTAACAGGAACCCCGTTAATCATTACAGCTACGTTTTGAGATCTAAACCCACGTAAGTTAATTCTTGAATCTCCGTATCCACCACCTTGCTTTGTTGCGTATACACCTGGAGTTGACTTTAAAATTTCAGGAAATTCTTGTGTTCCTAATTTTGTTTCAATTTCTTCTGCTTTAATTGTAGATACTGCTACTGGAGTTTTTCTATCAATTGCAAAAGATGTTGCTGTTACTACTATTTCATTTAAAACGTTTGAAGGCTCTAATTCGATAGTTCCTAAATTTGCCTTTGAAGCTGAATAAGCTACTTCTTTATTGTTGTATCCTATAAAAGATAACACAACAGTACCTGAAGTAGATTTAGCGTTTAACACAAACTTCCCGTCAAAATCTGTTGCCGTTCCGTTTGATGTTCCTTTAACTACGATACCTGCTCCTGGTAATGGCTCTCCCATTTCGTCAACAACAGTACCTGTAAGTTTAGTTTGCCCTAAAACAGTAGCTGTTACAATAAACAGTGCTACTAGTAAAACATTTTTAAAATTTTTCATTTTTAATCTAATTGTTATTAAATGCGGCGCAAAGGTCTTGCTTTTATATGTTGTTAATATTAACTTAATGTTAAGCTTTTAACATTACCTTAACAACAAAAACTCACTTAAAATATTAAAAAAAAGAAAAAAATCTATTTATTTAACATTTTTTTTGCAAGTTCCTTACCTAACTCTACACCAAATTGATCAAAAGAATAAATATTCCATATAATACCCTGTGTAAATATTTTATGTTCATAAGTAGCTATTAACATCCCTAAAGATTTTGGTGTAAGTTTTTTTAAGAGTAATGAGTTAGTTGGTCGATTCCCTTTAAATGTCTTATAAGGCAACAGTAAGTTTATTTGATCTAATTTATTTTCTGTTTTTAATTCTAAATGTATTTCTTCTTTTGTTTTACCATAAGCCAATGCATTCATTTGAGCGTGATAATTAGCCATTAACTTTTTATGTGAGTCTACTAAACCATATAATGACTCTTCAAAACCAATAAAATCTGCCGGAATTAGTTTTGTTCCTTGATGAACCAGCTGCATAAAAGCATGTTGCATATCTGTACCTGCTGCTCCCCAAATAATATTTCCTGTTTGATAGCTTATATCTTCACCATTTCTATCTACACCTTTACCATTACTCTCCATAACAGCTTGCTGTAAATAAAAAGGGAACTTTGACAAGGCGAAGCTATATGGTAAAATAGCCTCTGTTTCACACTTAAAGAAGTTATTTGTCCAGATACTTAACAAAGCTAATACTACAGGAATGTTTTCTTTAAAATTAGCATTCTTGTAATGCTCATCAACCTCTTCTGCTCCGTTTAATAATTCTTTAAAATTATCATAACCGATAGACAAACTGATTGACAAGCCTACGGTTGACCATAAAGAAAATCGCCCTCCAACCCAATTCCACATTGGAAAAATATTCTTTTTGTCTATCCCGAAATTAACTGCTTCTTCAATATTAGAAGACACAGCAACAAAATGTTTGGCAACATCAAAAACTATGGCCGATTTTAAAAACCAATTTCTAATAATATTTGCATTTGTTATAGTTTCATCTGTAGTAAATGATTTTGATACAATTACAAATAAGGTAGTTTCAGGATTTAATTTACCTAAAATTTCAAATACGTGATCTCCATCTATATTAGAAACAAAATGTGTAGTTAATTTATTTTTGTAAAACTGTAATGCCTCAACAACCATACGAGGCCCTAAATTAGAACCTCCCACACCTATATTTACAATATCGGTAATTGGCTTACCTGTAAAACCCTTCCATTTTCCCGAAATAACTTTATTACTAAAGCTTTTCATTTTTCTAAGAGCAGTTTGTATTTTAGGTCTTATATCTTTTCCATCAACTAAAAGAGGACTATTTGAGTTACTCCTTAAGGCTGTATGCAAAACAGCTCTATTTTCTGTTACATTAATTTTATTGCCTGAAAAATATTTATCAATAGCATCTTTTAACTTAGTTTCTTCAGCTAATGAAACTAATAAATCAATTGTTTCTTGAGTAATGTGGTTTTTAGAATAATCAACTTTAAAATCACCTAAAGAAATAGAAAATCGTTCTTTTCTGTTTTTATCTTTACGGAAAAGTTCTTTTAACTCATATTTTTTTGCTTCACTAAAGTGGTCGACTAATTTTTTCCACGCTTCGGTTTGAATTGGATTTATATTTTCTAAAGGCATATTTTAATGTGTCTGTAATAGTTCTTTTTCAATTAAAGGCATAGAAACAGTATCCCTTTTAGTCAATTCAATTTTATCTAACTGCTCCTTAAGAGGTTTTATAAATTTAAAATATGCAGGTTTCATATTAGGATCTAAAGGCTCTGCTGATGGTAATTTTTGTTTAAAAGGATCTACTTCTTTGCCGTATTTCCAGAAACGATAACAAACATGAGGTCCACTTGTATTACCTGTCATACCAACATACCCAATAATATCTCCTTGTTTAACATAATCACCTACTTTAACAGCTCTTCTTTTCATATGCAAATACTGAGTACTGTAAGTGTTGTTGTGCTTCACTTTTACATAATTTCCGTTACCACCTCGTCTTGCTGATTTCACAACGGTTCCGCTAGCTGTTGTCATAATTGGTGTACCGTATCTTGCTGCAAAATCGGTTCCTCTATGCGCGCGAACTCTACCGTATAGTGCTATTTTTCTTCTTAAATTGTAACGTGATGAAATACGGTATTGAAATTTAATTGGTGATTTTAAAAATGCTCTTCGTAGCATATTTCCTTTTTCATCATAAAATTCAGGAATATTATTTATCGTGTCTCCTACAAATTTATAAGCATGTAAATCATCTCCTTTATGATTAAAAACAGCTGCTTTTACCTCTCCATAACCAACAAAAACAGAGTCGTTAATAAATTTCTCTTCATAAATCAACTTAAAACGGTCTCCTTTTTGCAAACCATAAAAATCTAAAGTCCATGCATAAATATCAGCAACAGTATTTGTTAAGGTTGGTTTTAAGCCCAAGCTATCCATCGTTACTGATAAATTAGAATATATTTCTCCTGCAATTTCTTTTTCTAGAATTTTAATTTTTTTCTTAACTCTGTATGCAGATATAACAGAATCTTTAAAGTTGATTACTGTAGCATCAACCTTATTGTGTTTATATATAAAAATCTGTGCTTTTTCTAGAGAGTCTTTAGAGGTAAGTATTGTATATGCTTTACCAGAACGAACACGCCTAACATCAAAAGTATCTTTAATTACTGTTGCTATTTCATTTATTTTAGGATACATAACATGATGCCTATCTAAAATAACCCCAAAGCTTTCTCCACTTTTTATGGTATCATTTACTAAGTTGTAATTATCTAAATTAAAACCAAAAGCAAAAATAGGTTTTGGTTTTTCAATTTTAACAGGAACTTTTATAGCGTTTTTCTTTTCTTCTTTACAAGATAAAAACATACAAAAAACAAGAAGTGGGAAAATAAATTTTTTCAAAAAAAGTGATTTAAAATTGTGTTTATCCGCAAAAATACAAATAAAAACTATTGTTTATTACACTTTAACGATAAGTAAGTGACTTATCTTATTTTTGGTTAAAAACTATTTCGAAAGGGTTCGCTAATCCTTTATAAGCATCTAGCTCTGCACGAAGAGATCCTACAGATAAAGAAGCATTCATTTTTATAGGTATTTTATTATCATCTGCAGTTATCCAAATAGTTACACTCTCTTCTGCTTTAAAAACTCTACCAGATTGTACGATTGGTCTAAATTTTTGTGTTTTAACTTTCCCGAACTTTGTTTTTAGTGTTTCATTACCTAAAAAACGCAATTTAAAAGGATAGCTTTTGTTATCAAAAAACATATCTATATTTATCTCTTCACCCTTTTTCATTCCTTTAGTATCATAACTTCTTAAAAAGTAGAAAGTAGAAATCATATCCTGTGGGCCTTTCACTGAAATAAGTGTATCTGTTTTTTTTCTAAAATCCTCTACGTAAGCAGTGTTTTTGTTTTGATTAAATGTTATTTGTTTATTTTTCTTGTAACCGCCTTCATTAATTTTTCTTTTAAACAAATAAGGTTTACCGGTATGAATATCAAAGTATGATTGATAATTGTCATTTACTTTAAAAAACCACTTAATCATTCCTGTAGTTTTTCCTTTTCCTGTTGCGTGTAATATTTTTTTACCATTTAAAACTTCTTCTTTTAATGATAATGTAGCTTCGCCTGCTTTTAAAAATCCGCTATAACTCATTTTAAACTTAAGCCATTCGCCATCTTTAAAAGCCACTGGTTTTTGTTGACCAAAAGTAATTATGGTGAAAAATAGTACGGAAATAATAAATAGTGGTTTCTTCATAGTATTCAAACTTATGAAAAAAGTAAGACAATTACTGTTCCAAACTAAAAAAGCTGCTTGATTTTTAAAATCAAGCAGCTTTTTAATTCTTGGTTATTAGGGTTAAAATGTTCCCCAATTTTTTAGTTCTTCTTCGCTCCACAAATACGGAAAAAATATTCTCCGTTGGTATTTTGGATGCATATATTTACGCCAATTACTGCCGCCAGTAGCTTCTATATCTTTATCGCCACCACCTAAATATTTACCTGCTGCGTTATAATGTGCCATTACCCATTTTACATTTACAGTATAATCATAATGACGCATTGCTTTTACTAATGCTTCATTTTTTTGAACATCTTTTGGGAGTTGTTTAAACTTTGTAGACAAATTACACTTGTTATAATCTTCCATAAAATCGATAAAATCTCCCATATACTTTTTCTCAAAAAGTTTAATTAAGGTTGATTTATTACCTGTTTTATGATTTTTACCTGCTGCTTGCCAATACAAATGTTCGAAAGCATTTTTAAAAGATGAATCTCTATCAATCGTATCTCTATAACGAGTATCAATCAAATTAATTAGTTCTGTTGATGCAAATTCAATTTTTCGATATTGCGCACTTTGAAAACCGCTTGCAGGCGCCAGTGTATTTCTAAACTTTAAATATTGATCTACATCCATTCCGTCTTGCATTACAGTAAACGAATTGCACAACATATCAAAATACCTACTAATGCGCATTAAATGTTTTGAAAATTTATCTGCCTTAATCGCCTCTTCAGAAAGTGATATCTGATCAATTTCCCATAATACCATTTTAAACAACAACTCATTTACCTGATGATACATGATAAAAACCATTTCATCAGGTTCAGTTGTTCTTGGTATTTGCAATCCTAATAAGGCATCTGTCTGAATATAATCCCAATATGTTATTGATGTGCTATGAAGCAAACCTTCTAACATTGTTTCTAACGGAACACCTAATTTTTCGTACTTGCTTTCTATTGCTTTTAGCAATTCGTCTTTATTCATTTTTCTTTTTTAGAAGAGAGAAAAAAGAGTCAAGAAAAAAGAAAAACCTCTCTCAACTCTTGACTCCAACCTCTTGTTTCTATATTTCTACAATGTTCCTCTTTTTTCTTGTTCTCTTTCGATAGATTCGAACAATGCCTTAAAGTTACCTGCTCCAAAACCACGAGCTCCCATTCTCTGTATAATTTCAAAAAACAACGTTGGTCTGTCTTCAACAGGTTTTGTAAAAATTTGTAGTAAATACCCTTCTTCATCAGCATCAATCATAATACCTAGAGATTTTAACTTTTCGATATCTTCTCTTAATTCATGATCAAACTCTTCTAATCTACCAGGAACTGATTTATAATATTCATCTGGTGGAGTTGATAAAAATTCTACTCCGTTTGCTCTTAATTGGGATACTGTTTTTAAAATATCATCTGTTGCAACGGCAATATGCTGTACACCTGCACCTTCGTAAAAATCTAAATATTCTTCTATCTGAGAACGTTTTGCTGCTTTAGCTGGCTCGTTAATAGGAAATTTAATACGACCATTTCCGTTAGACATTACTTTACTCATTAATGCCGAATATTCTGTGTGAATTTGCTTGTCATCAAACGATAAAAAGTTTTCAAACCCCATTACATCTTCATACCATTTTACCCAAACATCCATTTGGTTCCAGCCAACATTACCTACCATGTGATCAATATACTTTAAACCAACCGCAGTTGGGTTGTAATCAGATTCCCATTTTTGAAAACCTGGCATAAACGTTCCTTTATAGTTTTTACGCTCTACAAACATATGTACAGTTTCTCCGTAAGTATAAATTCCAGCTTTTACAACTTCTCCATGTTCGTCAGTTTCTACAGTTGGTTCTAAATAAGATTTAGCACCTCTTTTTGTAGTTTCTTCATAAGCAGATCTTGCATCATCTACCCAAAGAGCAACCACTTTTACACCATCACCATGTTTTACAATATGATCATTGATAATAGATTTACTATTTAACGGAGTTGTTAATACCAATCTAATTTTGTCTTGTACTAAAACGTAACTAACAGAATCTTTAGACCCTGTTTCTAGTCCTTTATATGCTAATGATTGAAAACCAAAAGCTGTTTTGTAGAAATGTGCTGCTTGTTTAGCGTTACCAACATAAAATTCTACATAATCTGTTCCTAATAATGGAAGGAAATCTTGTGCTCCTTCAAATATTTTTTCTAAACCGTAGTTTACTGATTTTATATCTTTTTTGCTCATGTTTGTGTTTTATAGAAAAGAGAGAAGAGATGCAAGAAAAAAGACTTTTACAGCTTATTTTGGAAGCCATTGTCATCTTTTGAAATTCTTGAATTTTTACTTCAATCTTTGTTAATTGCTCTTTATTTATATAATTTCTATTGCACGCTATTATTAATTGTGTTTCAAGTTCGAAAGAAGAACCAAGAGAAATATCAATAAAATATGAAAAAGATTTATCTGTTCTTGATGAACCTTCTGCAATATTACTTGGAATAGAAATAGCACATCTATTAATTTGTGATACTAATCCAAATTTTTCTTCCTTTGGAAAAGAATTAGTGATTTTAAAAACATCATCTACAATATCAATTCCGATTTTCCAAATCTTTAAATTCTTGTAGTTATGTCTTTTTTTATCGCTCAATTTCTCTATTCTTTTTTCTAATTTCTTTTATTTTTTTTACTCCAACCAAGATTTATAATAGTCTTCATCGGCAATTTTCATTGCTTCTTCGGTAACTTGTAACGGTTTAAATGTATCTACCATTACTGCTAATTCTTCGGTTTTTGTATGCCCAATACTTCGTTCGGTTGCTCCTGGGTGTGGACCATGAGGGATTCCTGCCGGATGCAAAGAAATATGACCTTGATCGATATCGTTTCTGCTCATAAAATCGCCATCAACATAATATAAAACTTCATCAGAATCTATATTACTGTGATTGTATGGCGCTGGAATAGAATCTGGATGATAATCGTACAAACGAGGCACAAAACTACAAATTACAAATGCGTTTGTTTCGAAGGTTTGATGCACTGGTGGCGGTTGATGAATGCGACCAGTTATTGGTTCGAAATCGTGAATAGAGAATGCATACGGAAAATTATAACCGTCGTAACCAACCACATCAAAAGGATGTGAAGCATAGACCATTTCTATAATTTCTCCTTGTTTTTTTACTTTTATTAAGAAATCACCTAACTCGTTATAGGTTTCTAATTCTTGTGGTCTTCTTAAATCGCGTTCACAAAATGGCGAATGCTCTAATAGTTGACCAAACCAATTTCTATAACGTTTTGGCGTGTAAACCGGACTGTAAGATTCTACTATAAAAAGTCGGTTATTTTCATCATCGAAATCTAATTTATAAATAATTCCACGAGGAATTACTAAATAATCTCCGTATTTAAAATCGATATTTCCAAGATGTGTGCGCAATTTACCCGTTCCTTTATGGATAAAAATCACCTCATCTGCATCGGTATTTTTATAAAAATAATCAGTTGTAGATTTTTTTGGAGCAGAAAGAATGATATTACAATCAGAATTTGTTAAAACAACTTTTCTGCTTTCTAAATAATCGTTTTCTGGCTTTACTTGAAATCCACGAAAACGATATGACTGAATGTTATTTGCTTTCGCTATTTTGGGTTTTACTGAATACTGCTTACGAATTTCTTTGACCATTGTTGGCCTGTGTTCGTGATATGAATTGGTAGACATTCCGTCGAAACCAATCGTACCAAACAATTGTTCGTAATACAGACTTCCGTCTTCTTTACGAAACTGCGTGTGTCTTTTGGGTGGAATATTTCCTAACTTATGATAAAAAGGCATATTGCTTAATAATTTAATAGTTTAATATAACAATGTAACAAATAAGTATTGCTACATTTTAACATTGATAGATTATTCCATTAATTATTCGGGATTGCGTTTTATCAAAAATTTTAAATGTGATAGTAAGTCTAAATACATTGTTAGAACTTTTAGTTGCTTGTTCTACAAATATACAGAAAGTTTCAGTTATTATTTAACTTTCAGGGGCTAGTTCAACCTCTAAACCATCAAGTGCTGGAGTTATAGCCAACTGACAACCTAAGCGACTATTATCTTCTACATAAAAAGCTTCGGCTAACATTGCATCTTCATCATCTCCCATTTCTGGTAATTCATGAGCTGATTTCACATAACATTGACAAGAAGCGCACATTGCCATTCCACCGCAAATTCCGATTGTTCCTTCAGGAGCTAACTCGTAAGAACGTACAACTTCCATTAAATTCATTGCCATATCGGTTGGCGCTTTCACTTCATGTAAAACACCTTCTCTGTCTGTTATTTTTAGGGTGATATCTTGTTCCATATTACAAATTCATTTTTTTACGCAATGTTTTAGCTCTTTTATCTTCTCCGTCATGCGACCAACCTGGCGAGTTGAAAATATAATTTAGCTTGTCAGAAAATTTATGAGCTCTTTTTACATCTTTTAAAATTGCCCAATATTCGTGTGTTGCAACTTTTAACGGGTTATTCGTTTCAATATTTACTGTTAAACCGTAAACGGGATGTTCTACTTCTTTTAATTCTTCTGAAAAAGTACCAAAAATACGATCCCAAATAATTAAAACACCTGCATGATTACAGTCTAAATAACGAATGTTAGATGCGTGGTGTACTCTATGATGTGAAGGTGTATTAAAAATAAACTCAATAGGTTTTGGTAGTTTATCTACCAATTCTGTATGCACGAAAAATTGATAAATTAAGCTTACAGACATCATTACAAACATCATTAATGGATCGATACCTAATAAAGGAATCCATATCCAAAAGAAAAATTTATGAATACGCTCACCAACTCCTTGACGTAAAGCCGTACCTAAATTCATATGAATTGATGAATGATGTGGCACGTGACCTGCCCAAAATAAACGGACTTCATGATTTAAGCGATGAAACCAATAATAAGCAAAATCATCTGCAAAAAACAACAATATCCACACCCACCATTGTCGTTGTACAATATCTTTTAACGGACTTAACTCATGTAAATAGAAAAAAACAACAAAAGCTATTACTTTAGGAAAAAACTCTACAATTGCAGAGAAAACCATCATTAAGATTGATATCCCTGTGTCTTTTGCATTGTATTTTTCTTTTGATACTTGATACTCTACCAGCATCGAAATTAAAAATATTGGCAATGCAAAGTACAAGAGTTTATCTTGCGATAGTTGTTGTATGTAATCTATTAATGTCAAATTTTATATGTTTATAACCAACCTAAAATCGATTAAAATATTATTCGATTTTTTTAACTACTGCTTTCGGAGCTTCTTTACGTGTACCATCAAAACCATCTATTCCGCCAACTGTGGTATATTTCATTACGTATTTTTTATCCGGAAAAATACGCTGAAAAGCACTTTGACACATTAACGTTGCTTCATGAAAACCACAAAGAATCAACTTTAATTTTCCTGGATATGTGTTTACATCTCCAATTGCATAAATACCAGGAATATTTGTTTGATAATCTAACGCATTATTTACTTTAATAGCATTTTTTTCAATTTCTAATCCCCAATTTGCAATAGGTCCTAGCTTTGGAGATAATCCAAAAAGCGGAATAAAATGATCACAAGCTAAAGTATACTCTTCTTGATCTTTTGGTGCTATTAAAACACCTTTAACACCATTCTCTCCAACGATTCCTTTAACCTCAGCTGGTGTAACTAAATTAATTTTACCGGCATCTTTTAATTCCTGTACTTTATCAACAGAATCTAACGCTCCGCGGAATTCATTTCTACGGTGTACTAAAGTTAGCGATTTAGCTATATCTGTTAAGAAAATAGACCAATCTAAAGCAGAATCTCCACCACCTGCAATAACCACATCTTTATCACGGTAAAGCTCTGGCTCTTTAATCATGTACTCAACCCCCTTATCTTCATAATCTGCAATACCAGGAATTGGAGGCTTACGTGGCTCAAAACTTCCTAAACCTCCTGCAATTGCTACTACAGGTGCTTGGTGTTTTGTACCTTTATTGGTGGTAACGATAAAACTACCATCTTCTTGTTTTTCTATTGTCTCAGCGCGTTCTCCTAAGGTAAATCCTGGTTCAAATTGTTTAATTTGTTCCATTAATTTATCGGTTAAATCGCCTGCTAAAATTTCTGGATACGCTGGTATATCGTAAATAGGTTTTTTAGGGTAAATTTCTGAACATTGCCCTCCTTGTTGTGGCAATGCATCAATTAAATGACAACGTAATTTTAATAATCCTGCTTCAAATACGGTGAACAACCCTGTTGGACCTGCTCCTATAATTAGTATATCTGTTTGTATCATTTTAATGACAAGAATTTTCTTTTTTATACTGATATTCCTGTCTTTTTTTTGAAGACAGGAATATATGCGTTAGTGATTGAGCGGTTTGTTTAAGCTCTTTTTAAAAATATTTTTCTATTTTTAAAAAAGCGAGTAGCGAAAGCGCGCTCGAACGCCCAAAAATAATAAGTTTGCAGTTATTAAAACCTGATAAAAATCAAGTTTTAAGCTACGTTAATTACTTCTTCTATTGATGGAACGTATTTTTTTATAGTTGCCTCAACGCCGTTTTTTAACGTCATTTGATTTACTGTACAGCCGCTACAAGCTCCTTCTAACTGAACTTTTACTTTATTATTTTCGATAGATAATAACTTTATATTTCCGCCATCGCTTATTAAAAAAGGACGAATTTCTTCTAAAGCTTTTTCTACGTTATCTTTTATTTCTGTTGCTGTCATAATTTTTTAACTATTTAGTACTACAACCACTCATTGTAGTAATACGAACTACTTCGGTAGCTGGCAAATTAGCATTTCTTTTTAATAATTGAGAAACCATTTCTTTGGTTACCTCTGTAAATGCTTTTTGTAAAGGGGTGTTTTCTTGTAATGCCACTGGATGACCAACATCACCTGCTTCACGAATACTTTGCACTAATGGTATTTCACCTAAGAAACTAGTTTCGATATCTTCTGCTAAATTCTTAGCACCACCTTTACCAAAAATGTAATATTTATTTTCTGGTAATTCTTCTGGTGTAAAATACGCCATGTTTTCTACGATACCTAATACTGGTACGTTAATACTTTCTTGTTTAAACATAGCAACACCTTTTTTAGCATCGGCTAAAGCAATGTTTTGCGGTGTACTTACTACTACGGCTCCGTTAATTGGAACTGCTTGTACGATTGACAAATGTACATCTCCTGTTCCTGGTGGTAAATCTATTAATAAGAAATCTAATTCACCCCAATCTGCATCAAAAATTAATTGATTTAGTGCTTTTGAAGCCATTGGCCCACGCCAAATTACTGCTTGATTAGGATCTGTAAAGAAACCTAGAGATAATAATTTTACGCCGTAGTTTTCAACAGGTTTCATTTTAGAACGTCCGTCAACTTTTACTGCTAATGGCTTTTCTTTCTCAACATCAAACATTAAGTGTTGAGATGGCCCATAAACATCAGCATCTAAAACACCAACTTTAAAGCCCATTTTAGCTAAAGACACTGCCATGTTAGAGGTAATTGTAGATTTACCTACACCTCCTTTACCAGACGCTATTGCTATAATGTTTTGAATATTAGGAATTGATTTTCCTTTTATTTCATTCGGATTTTCTTTCTCCTTAACCTCAACTTTTACATTCACTTTTACATCGATTGCTTTATCAACATTTTCGTGAATTGCTTTTGCGATTTCTACTTCTATCTTCTTTTTTGCTTGTAAAGATGGGTTTGAAATTGTTACATCAACAATAACTTCATTACCAAAAGTAACAATGTTTTTTATGTTTTCGTTTTCAACTAAACTCTTACCTTCTCCTGGTGCTGTAATAGTTTCTAACGCTTTGTATATATCTTGTTTTTTAAAACTCATTAGAGTGTTTAATTAAATTAATTAATACCGAGCTACAAAGATACGTTTTAGGCATCAGAAAATAAAGAGAGTTAGATTGTGATTATTTATGAAGTGATAATTCTATTTTATAAGGTGTTTTTATAGCCAAAAAATAAAATAATGCGCTTTAATTTAAATGCTAAAGCTGCTCTTCAGGCAGGATTTCACTTGTCGGATTCCAAAAAACGGTTTCGAAATTTTGTATCTGATTTTCAATTACAACAATACCTTCATTTTCTAAAAGTTGCTGCATTAAGTTTGTACCATCGAAATGTTGCTTTCCCGTAAGTAAACCTATTCGGTTTACTACTCTATGAGCTGGTATGTTTTTGGAGTGTGAATTATTCATTGCCCAGCCAACCATTCGTGCAGATCTTGCTGCACCTAAATAAGTTGCAATTGCACCGTAACTAGTTACTCTTCCGTATGGAATTAACTTTGCAACTTTGTAAACTCTTTCGAAAAAATTTTGATTTTTACTCACCGAGTAAAATTAGTAATTTAATTTAAATCGGATATAAGTAATTGGCTTTCCTACTTCTAAATATTGTTTTTCGTAGAAAGTTTGGGTAGAAGTTACTTCTTCTGGTGCTCCTTCGTTTTTGTACACGTTATGATTTGCGTGCAAAATCTCATGACCTTCACCATGTAACAAACCTAAAGTATAACCATGCATAAATTCGCTATCGGTTTTTAGGTTCATAATTCCGCCTTCTTTTAAAATATGATCATACCTTTTTAAGAATGCTGTGTTGGTCATTCTATGTTTTGTACGCTGATATTTTATTTGTGGATCTGGGAACGTTATCCAAATTTCATCAACTTCATTTTCGGCAAAAATATAATCTACCAACTCTATTTGTGTTCTAATAAAGGCTACATTTTGCATGTCGTTTTCTATGGCTGTTTTTGCACCACGCCAAAAACGAGCTCCTTTAATATCAATACCAATAAAATTTTTGTTTGGGTTTTTCTCAGCCAAAGCAATCGTATACTCTCCTTTACCACATCCTAGTTCCAAAACAATAGGATTGTCGTTTTTAAAAAAAGTATTCCATTTTCCTTTTAAAGAAAAACCTCCTGTAACTTCTTCCCTAGTTGGTTGAATTACATTAGCAAACGTTTCATTTTCTTTGAAACGTTTTAGTTTATTTTTGCTTCCCAATGTGTCTCTTTATTAAGCTTAATCTTCAGTTCCTTCTTTTAAGAAAGTAACAGATTGCCACATCCAGTAAGCAAACAATACAATTAATACTAATACAAATAACCAATTAACGGCATTTGACGTCCACCATCCATAATCTCCTTTAGCAACTTCTAGTCGCAACCATTTGAATGGGATTAAAATGTACTGAAATAACTCTCCAATTAATCTAAAAATATTTAATCCTAACATAACTTGATTATCTTTACGTTTGCAAAAGTATAAAAAGAAACTATGTTAGCCAATTTTTTCGGTAAATCAAAACCTGTAAATTTCATAGTGCTGTTAGCACTGTTTTTAATTTACTTTTCTTTCAGCTTATTCTCTAAAGAATTATCTCTTAATCTCTTTAAAGAACTGTTTGGGTTTATTGTTGTTTTTTCTATTTTAAACTTTATTCTTGCTAAAAATCAATTAACATTCGATAATTCTTTTGCTTTTTTATTTTTTGTGATACTCATCGGTTTTTTTCCTGATGTAATAATTATTAATAATACATTTTATGCCTGTTTAACTATTTTGCTTTTTTTACGTAAAGTTTATAGCTTACAGTCTCAAAAAAACACTCTTCATAAATTATTTGATGGTGGGTTATGGCTAGGTATTTCTTTTTTAATAGAACCATATACTGCTTTATTTGCCGTATTACTATATATTTCAATTTATTTACATCAACAATATACTTACCAAACACTTTTAACACCTTTAATAGGTTTTGGAAGCGTAGTATTTTTGTTTTTTACATATTGCTTTTGGTATGATAAGCTAAATGATTTTTATCTGCTTTTCGATTGGAGCTTTCACTACGATTTTAACTTATATTTAAGTCCCAAATACTTATTTCAGAATTTGTTTATTGCTGTTTTAGTTATTACCGCAATTGTTTTAAAAAGTCCTAAAGCGTTGGCGATACTTAATACTTTTAGAAAAAACTGGATTTTAACTATTATTCACTTAATAATTTCTTTACTAATTATACTTTTAATGAGTAATAAAGCTAGTAGTGAATTATTATTCGTGTTTTTTCCTGTAGCCGTAATATTAGCAAACGGATTAGAGCTATATCAACATAAATGGATTGCCAATGTATTATTGTTGTTTTTTTTAGCTATTTCGATTATAATCAACTTTATTTAAGACTACATTTTAGCACCAAAAGCCAAATCACCTGCATCTCCCAAACCAGGAACAATGTATCCTTTATCATTTAATTCAGCATCGATATCTGCAATCCATAAATTGGTATCTTCAGGAAAAAACTCATCGATGTATGCTACACCTTCTGCAGAACCAATTACCGATACTATTTCAATTTTTTTTGGTGTTCCGTGTTTTTTAATTGCTTCATAAACCGCTACTATAGATCTACCTGTAGCTAACATAGGGTCTACTAATAGTAATGTTTTACCATCTATTGATGGAGAGGCAAAATACTCTACAATAATCTCAAACTCTTCATCATTATTTGGGTGATGACGATAGGCTGAAATAAAAGCATTTTCTGCATCATCAAAATAATTCAGCAATCCATTATGTAAAGTCAATCCCGCTCTAAGAATTGAGCACAAAACCACATCGTTAACTGGAGTTTCTATAGACATTGCACCTAAAGGTGTTTTGATCTCATTTCTTTCAAAAGATAATTTCTTACTTAATTCATATCCTAAAACCTCGCCAATTCGCTCAATATTTCTACGAAAACGCATAGCATCTTTTTGAACATCTACATTTCTTATTTCTGCTAAAAATTTATTTAAAATAGATTTTTTGGTGGCTAGGTGATGAATTTTCATAATTATTATTTTTTCACTGCAAAGAAACAGAAAATAATTAGCCTTTAATAAATTTCTTTAAATTAGCTATTAATCCATCTTTATCTTCGATAAGACTCATATGACCCCCAACTAATTTCACTAAAGGTGTTTTAGTTCGTTTAGCCTCTTTAACAATCGATTTAAAACTTATTACAGGGTCATTTTCACCCGCAATCATCAATCTTTTAGTAACAGTTTGTAAAACCACTTCTTTATTTTCTCTTAATTGCATTCCTTTTGTTGCAGCAATATATCCCTGAACAGGAGTTTGCAAAGCTTCTTTTTTTATCTGCGCTATTTCTGAAGAAAAAACTGCTTTAGTTTCGGTTGCAAATAAATTTGAGATAGACATTTTTACTAAATTATTATAATTAAACTTAGCCATTTCACTCACTCTTGTGCGCAACTCTTTACGTTCATTAGAATCTGCTTGTGCAGATGAATTTAATAAACACAATCCCTTTATGTTTTCTAAATATTTTTCTGCAAACGCTAAAGAAACGTAACCTCCCATTGAATGACCAATTATAAAAAATTTTCTAAGGTGCAAAAAATTTAAAACCTCTTTTACTGCTTCTGCCATATCGTTCATCGTATGAACATACCCTATACAGTCTGATTTTCCATGGCCCAAAAGATCAATACAAATTACTCTATTTGTTTTAGATAGCTCTTTTACCACGTCTTTCCACATCGTAGCGTTTTCTAAAAAACCATGAAGCAGAACTATCGTAGCTCCTTTTCCAACATCTAAATATGCTATTTTACTATTTTTGTAACTGATAAAGTTCTGCATCCTGCAAAAATATGTATCTTTCGCTTGTGTTTTTATAAAATTATGTTAAGCTCTCCATTTTCTATATTAGATAATAAAACTGAAAAAATAGTCACCTTTTTTTTGGCTATTATGACTATTTGTATTGGATACGCTATGTTAAGCATTGATTATTTTTTAATTAATGATATTTGTGAAAACGGAATTATATCTTTTGAATTAGCCAAAGATACTCGTACATCTCAAGCTATTTTGAATTCTTGGGATGCAAATGCAAAAATTAATGCAGGTCTTAGCTTAGGCTTAGATTTTTTATTTTTAACTATTTACCCAACCTTAATAGCTTTATTAATTCATAAACTTAACAAAACACTTTGGTTAGGTAAGCCTTTTTATCTAGTTGGTCTTATCTTGTTATTTTCTCAATTTTTTACAGCCTGTTTTTACGCTATTGAAAATATAGGATTGATTGAAATACTATTAGGAAATAGCAATAAAAACTTAGCTTTAATGGCTTACTATTTTGCTTTTATGAAATTTACATTGATTGCTACTGCACTTATCTACTTAGCTATAAACTTTATCATATATATAACTAGAAACACTATTAAGAATGAATAAAACTAAAGATATATATATCACAGGATTTGCTTTATTTTCTATGTTTTTTGGAGCAGGCAACTTAATTTTACCTCCTTTTTTAGGTAAAAATGCAGGCTATTTATGGAGCTGGGTTACTATCGGATTTTTTATCACAGCAGTATTCATTCCTATATTAGGAATTTTAGCGCATGCCAAATTACAAGGCACTATGTACGATTTTGGTAAAAAGGTTTCCCCTACTTTTAGCCTAATATATTGTTTTATCATATATACAATTTGCATTGCACTGCCAGCGCCAAGAACAGCTTCAGTTACATACGAAATGGCTATTGCGCCCTACTTTAGTAATAGTAGCTCTTTAATAACCAGTAGTATTTATTTTGGTTTTGTTTTTTTATTTACAATGAACCGATCTAAAATACTAAATCTTATAGGTAAGTTCTTAACTCCGCTTATAATATGTATGCTACTTTCTATTATTTTTATTGGAATTTTTACAGCTCCAGATGACATAAACACAAGTACTCTTAAAACACCTTTTGTTAATGGATTACTAGAAGGCTATCAAACTTTCGATGCCATTGCTTCGATAGTAGTAGGTGGTGTTTTGGTTATTTCTATGAATTTTAATAAAAAAGCAAGCTTTAGTTACAAAAAAGAACTAATAACTAAAGCTGGATTTATTGCTGGCTTAGGGCTACTAATTATTTATGCAGGGCTTATTTATAATGGTTTTTTATTTAGCGCTACTTTTGCTGAAAACGCAAATAGAACAGAGATATTAACATCGTTAAGTAACCAAACATTAGGTAATATTGGTAGTGTTTTCTTAAGTATTTTAGTGGCCTTAGCATGTTTTACTACTGCTGTAGGAATTATTACTGGTACTGCTGATTATTTTAAAGGAATTAGTAACAACTCTCAAAAAGTGTTTACAATTACCGCGGTAATTGGATGTATTCTTGGCGTTTTAGTTGGTCAGTTTGATGTAACTTATATTATAAACATTGCGCTACCAGCATTGATGTTTATTTACCCTATAACAATTATTTTAATTATTTTAAACGTAATTTCAAACAGATACGCATCAAGTTTCGTTTTTAAAGTTGTAGTTTTCGTTACATTTCTATTCAGTATCCCTGATTTTTTAGGGTTCATTATTCCTGGTGATTATTTAACAAATATTAAAAACATTATTCCTTTAGCCAATGATAGTTTAGGCTGGGTTTTACCTGCCTGTATAAGTTTTATTTTAGCTAATGTTATACAAACAAAAAAGCTTGCATAATGCAAGCTTTTTAAATCTTTTAATTTTAGTTTTTCATTAAAACCTATATCCTACATTAATACCAACTCTTGGCACTACAGACCGCGATTCTGAAGAAAACATATTTCTACCTAAACCAGCATAAACATCAATCACAAAACCTCCTGATGACACATATTTAGATCCAATAGCAATACCTAAAGCTCCGTCTGTATATTCTTTATACTGTTTTGTAGTACTACCTTCTACTTCAATTTCTTTTTCGCCTGTATTAATACCCATAAAAACTTCACCAAAGTAATTCCAGTTAGTATTATTTGTAAAGTAATGGCGGAAATAAGGTGTAATCATTCGTTCCTCATTATATTTAAAATCTGATGATTTTTTCTCAAAATTAAATAAAGCAGAAATACCGATAGATGATTGCTCGCTGGTGTAATATTCGTAAGAAACCTCAACTGTTTTAAACGCTAAAGCATCTAATATATCAATTTTAACTTCTTGTTGTGCTTGTGCAAATGAGCTGATAAAGATAACAGCTATTAAAAATACTTTTTTCATATTTAAATTTTAAATCAATTATAGACGTAGATTAATCATCAATTACAATACCACAAACATACATTAATTGCGCAAAGTGTTACAAACAAAAAATATATTATTTCTTGATTAAGAACAATTACAATCCGTATTACAACCTTTGTTCTTTTTTTTAATAAAGAACTTTTTCACTAAAAAAAACACTGCTAAACCTACTGCGATATATGTAATAATTTCTTGCATTAACTTAAGGTTTGATATGCTATAAATGCCGTTAAATATGCCAATGCTCCCATACCTATAAGTTGTATAATTGGCCATTTCCAACTTTTGGTTTCTCTTTTTACGATGGCTAATGTTGCCATACATTGCATTGCAAATGCGTAAAACAACAACAGTGATATTCCAGTAGCAAAATTGTATCGTTTTTCACCTGTTTCACGGTTAATTTCGGCTGCCATCTTTTGTTTGATTGTAGCAATGTTTTCATCATCGTTTTCAACACTATAAATTGTTGCTAACGTACCAATAAACACTTCTCTTGCAGCAAATGAAGCTATTAAACCAATTCCTATTTTCCAATCGTAACCTAATGGTTTCACGGCAGGCTCTATTGCTTTACCGGTAATACCTATATAAGAATTTTCTAATTTAGCAGATGCGATTTTTTGCGATAATTCAGCTGCTGATAATTGCTGATTTGCAACATTTGCTATTACATTTTTCTCTGCATTTTTAAAGGCTGATGGTCCGTTAGAAGCTAAAAACCATAATATAATTGAGATGGCTAAAATTATTTTCCCGGCTCCAAAAACAAAGGCTTTTGTTTTTTCTAACACATCAAAAAATACATTTTTTGCTGAGGGAAGCTTATAATTAGGCATTTCTACTACGAAAAATGAGTTGTTGTTTATTTTTAATGTTTTATGTAAAATGTAAGCACCTATTATTGCTGCTGCAAATCCTATAAAATAAAGCCCTAATAATGTTAATCCTTGCAAACTAAATATTCCGAATATCTTAGTGTTAGGTATTACCAGTGCAATTAGAATAGCGTATACAGGCAAGCGTGCCGAACAGGTTGTAAATGGGGTTACTAAAATAGTAATTAATCGTTCTTTCCAACTAGAAATAGTTCTGGTTGCCATTATTGCTGGTATTGCACATGCTGTACCAGAAATTAACGGGATTACACTTTTACCGCTCATTCCAAAACGACGCATAATTTTATCCATCAAAAAAACGACTCTACTCATGTAACCTGTTTCTTCTAGAATAGCAATAAATAAAAACAGAATGGCTATTTGCGGAATAAAAATAACAACACCACCAATTCCCGGAATAATTCCATCTGTTAATAAATCGGTAAACATACCGGCTGGTAAGTTTGTTTTGGTAAAATCAGCAATATTTGCAAACAAATTATCTATCAAATCCATTGGTGTTGATGCCCAATCGAAAACAGATTGAAAAATCAATAATAATAATCCGAAGAAAATAATATAACCGAATATTCTATGGGTAAAAACACGATCTAGCTTTGCACGTAAATCTGTTGCTTTAGAAGCATCAATTTTATATGTTTTATTTAAAATAGCATTTATTTTCTGATAACGATAAATTGTTTCTTTATGCTGATATTTTTTTTGCTTAACTCCTGCGTTATTAAAGAATAGTAACTGCTCTTTTTCTTTATCAGAAAGCAAAGAGAGATGCTGTTTTGTTAGCATCATCCATAATTCATATGATGAGAAATTTGAGCTTATTTTTTCTAATTCACTAAAATAAGCTGCATCTATCTTTCTTGAAATCTCGCTGAAGTTAGAGTGTGGTTTTACTATGCTGTAATTCTCAATTTCTTTTTTTAAGTCGCTTATTCCTTCTTTCTTTCTTGCTGATATTAAAACAACTTTTGTGCTTAGTTCTTTTTCTAAACTCTCAATATCAATTAAAATACCTTTACGTAGCATTTGATCAGCCATATTTAAGACTAAAATCGTGGGTATTTCTAGATCTTGAATTTGAGAAAAGAGTAATAAATTTCGCTTTAAATTCTCTACATCTGCAACTACTAAAATTACATCTGGCCTTTCATCTTCTTGAGAACTTAAGAGGGTTTTTAGAACAATACTTTCATCAATAGAGGTTGGATTAATACTGTATGTTCCTGGTAAATCGGTAACAATAGCGGTATTTTTATCTGATAATTTACAAGTTCCTTGTTTTTTATCGACCGTTACTCCAGGGTAATTACCTACTTTTTGATTTAAGCCCGTTAACTGGTTAAATAATGATGTTTTTCCTGTGTTTGGATTTCCAACCAAAGCTACTTTAATACGCTTATTCATCAGTTAAATTTTGGTAATTAAAATTTTACTTGCTGTTTCTTTTCTTATTGCCAAATGACTGCCATTTACACAAATGTATAATGGATCTTTAAAAGGAGCTACCTGCAACAATTCTACTTCTGTTCCTGGTAAGCAGCCCATTTCTAATAATTTTAACGGAATAACATCTAAACATTGTTCAGATATAATTCCTCTTTCTCCTAGCTGTAAATTTGCGATTGAATTCAAATGAAAGGTATAAAATTGACTTACAAAGATACTAAAATAGAACCATTCTAAACAATTAAGGTCGTATCAATCTCTAGCTTGTTTTTTATTGGTTGTTCTCTGTATTGTAAATCTTATATTTGTTGCATGACTTTCGATCAAATTATAGGACAAGAACATATTAAAAAGCATTTACAACAATCTGCAGATAATAACCGAATTCCGCATGCGCAACTTTTTGTTGGTAAAGAGGGTTCTGGTACTTTACCAATGGCAATTGCTTATGCTCAATATTTATTATGTAAATCGTCAAGCAACGAAGAGGCTTGTAATATAAAATGCAATAAATTACAACATCCTGATTTACATTTTGCCTTTCCAGTAACCACAAATGATGCTGTAAAAAAACATCCTGTTAGTAATTTGTTTTTAAATGATTGGAGAGGTTTTATAGAAACACAACCTTACGGAAGTATTTTCGACTGGTCTAAACATATTGGGGTTGAAAATAAACAAGGGCAAATTGGGGTTGATGAAGCCTTGGATATTGTTAAAAAATTGCAGTTAAAATCATATGAAGGCGGATTTAAAGTTATGATTATTTGGATGGCTGAAAAAATGAATATTGCAGCTTCTAATAAATTATTAAAACTGATTGAAGAACCGCCAAACAAAACCATTTTCCTATTAATTACTGAAGATGAAGAGCAAATTATAAACACTATAAAATCTCGCTGCCAAGCATTAAATTTCCCTTCTTTAAGTGATGCTGATATTGCAAATACTTTAGTTAAAAATGAGAATGTTGCCGAAAATGAAGCAATAAAAATTGCCCATCAGTCCGAAGGAAATTACAATAAAGCTTTACACATATTAAATAATAATTCTAACGATTTAGTTTTTGAAGAGTGGTTTATTACATGGATTCGTGCTGCTTTTAAAGCCAAAGGAAATGCTGCTGTAATTCAGGATTTAATAAAATGGTCTGAAGCTATTGCTAAGTCAGGTAGAGAAACACAGAAACAATTTTTACAATATTGTTTGCAGTTTTTTAGGCAAGCATTACTTTTAAATTACGGAACACCAGATTTAGTTTTTTTAGAAACAAAATCTGCTAATTTTCAATTAGAAAAATTTGCACCTTTTATACATAGTACTAATATATTAACTATTGAAAAAGAAATAAGTGAAGCACAATATCATATTGAAAGAAACGGAAATGCTAAAATAATTTTATTAGATTTATCAATTAAATTAACTCGCCTTTTACACACGAAGGAAGAAAAAGTAAAGTCTTAATTATGCAAGCAAAACACATATCTATTTTTATATTTGGGCTCCTTTTTACAGCCTGCAACCAAAACAATAAAAAATCTTTAAAAAATTATATGATTGGTAACTGGGAAACAACCAACATTAATATAAAAATGATAACCGTAAACAAAACTGACAGCACATCGGTTTTTGAAGATAATTTTAGTAAACCTAATGTAGCTAGAGCACAATCTTCTTATAAAAAAGACGGAACATTTTCGGCCTGGTTTAAACAATATGATGGCAAAAAAACCGATGAAACCAATGGTAAATGGACAACAAAAAATGATAGTCTATATATCGATTACATATATTTAGGTAAACAAGTAAGGGCTAGTTATAAAATTACTAAAATTAAAAATGGTTTTAAAGGAAAATCATTATACGATTGGGATAACGATGGTGAGTTTGACGATACGCTAATAATGAATACAAAAAGGATAAAACTATAAATTTGCTAAATATTAAAAACATATCGTTACGAATTAGAATTTTTTTATCAATGATACTACTGGTATTATTAGCATCTATTTTAATTCTAATAGTTACTATACTTCAATACGGTGAACAAACAGATGATTATAATGTTTTACGCTTCAACAGAAAAGAAAATGCCACAAAACACGATATAGAGATCGAGTTAAAACGCAAAACAACATATCCTATTACCACTAATAATTTAGCTAAAATATTTCAAGATCGTATTTATGATATTGCATATGTTCATAAACTTACGGTATCTATGTACGACATGGATGGGAATCTTTTAAAATCATCTATTCCTTATAATTTTGATAAAAAAGAAGGTGCAAATTTAACCTTAGATATTATAAGAGAACTCGCTAATAACTCTGACCATAAAGTTATAAAAGATAGAGATGAAAATGGAGTTACTTATCAATCATCTTACACCTATATAAATGACACCAAGTTTAAACGAATTGGTATTTTAAAACTACAAATAGCACAAGATAATGAAGAACAAGAAAAAGAATTGCATGAGTTTATATCACGCCTCTTACTTGTTTATCTCTTAATGTTTATTACCGCTATTTCATTAGCCTACTTTTTATCAAGTTACATTACACGTTCTATACAAGCAATTTCTGAAAAAATTAAAGAAACTCGTTTAAATCAGCGAAATGAAAAAATTACGTTGAATTCTGCAAGCTCAGAAATAAACTCTTTAATTGACTCATACAATAATATGATTGATCAGTTAGAAGAAAGTGCTGTAAAGCTTGCTAAAAGTGAACGAGAGCAAGCCTGGCGAGAAATGGCAAAACAAGTAGCACATGAAATAAAAAACCCGCTTACACCAATGCGTCTTTCTGTGCAAAGTTTCGATAGGCGATTTAATCCTGAAGATCCAAATATAAAAGAAAAACTATCTGAATATAGTGAAACTTTAATTCAACAAATTGATGTAATGAGCTCTATTGCCTCTGCTTTTTCTGACTTTGCCAAAATGCCAACACAACGTCGCGAAAGGTTAGATGTAGTTGATATTGTTAAACATTCTTTAGATATTTTCTCTGAAGATTACATACATTATATTCCGCAAGAAACCGAACTATTTGCTAATTTAGATAAAACGCAATTAATTAGAATTTTAACTAATTTAATAAAAAATGCGACGCAAGCAATTACAGAAAACACAACTAACCCTAGAATTGAGGTAAAGGTAACTTCTGAAGGGAATAATGTTAAAATTACCGTTTCCGATAACGGAAAAGGAATTATAGAACAAAATAAAGAATTAATTTTCGAACCTAAATTCACCACCAAAACAAGCGGAATGGGCTTAGGTTTACCAATGATAAAAAATATAATTGAAGCATATGACGGCTCTATTAGTTTCACATCAACAGAAAACACAGGAACCGTTTTTACAGTTATTTTACCTAAAAATTAAAAATTTACGCCTAGAGAATTTTCAACAGGACTTAAAACTTAAATCAAATGAATTTCGAAAACATCTTAGTAGCTATCAATAACCAATTAGCAACAATTACTATTAACAGACCCAAAAAATTAAATGCTTTAAATAGCGCTACAATTGAAGAGTTAAGTACAGCTTTTGAAAAATTAGAAGATGATGTAAATGTAAAAACAATTATTATTACTGGAAGCGGTGAAAAAGCATTTGTAGCGGGTGCTGACATTTCTGAATTTGCAAACTTCTCTGTAGAAGAAGGTGGTAAATTAGCTAGATTAGGGCAAGAATCATTATTTAATCTCGTAGAAAATTTATCAACTCCTGTAATTGCAGCTGTAAATGGTTTTGCTCTTGGTGGCGGATTAGAATTAGCAATGGCTTGTCATTTTAGAGTAGCATCAGACAATGCTAAAATGGGATTGCCAGAAGTTTCGTTAGGTGTAATTCCTGGTTACGGTGGTACACAACGCTTACCGCAATTAGTTGGTAAAGGGAAAGCCATGGAATTAATTATGACAGCAGGAATGATATCTGCAGAAGATGCAAAAGAATGGAGGTTAGTAAATCATGTTGTTTCTTTAGAAGAATTAATACCTTTAGCAGAAAAATTAGCTGGTAAAATAATGCGAAATTCTTCTGTAGCAATTAGCGCAGCAATTAGAGCAGTAAATGATAATTTTAAAGACGGTGTAAATGGTTATGAAACCGAAATAGCTGAGTTTGGTGATTCTTTTGGAACAGCAGATTTTAAAGAAGGAACAACCGCCTTTTTAGAAAAAAGAAAACCAAATTTTCCTGGATAAGGCAATATATAGATAATAAAAAAGCATCTAGATATCTAGATGCTTTTTTAACAATTTAAGGGAATTGCTACAATTAATAAAGGGGATTATTAATTTCTTTAAAACAAATATATATTATTTTTAAACAAAAACAACTTTTATTAGTTTTTTATTATCTAACAACCAATATAAGTAAAGAAAACCCAACAAAACAACTACTTACACCCATTAAATTCATTATAAAACTGCTCTAAAAAACCTATCATATAAATGTGTCTCTCGTTAGCAATTTTTTTACCAGTTTTCGTATTCATCTTATCTTTTAAAAGTAATAACTTTTCATAAAAATGATTAATTGTTGGAGCTGTAGATTTTTTATACTCTTCTTTTGTCATATTTAAATTCGGAGCTATTTCTGGGTCATACAGAGCTCTATTTTTAAACCCTCCATAATTAAAGCAACGGGCAATTCCAATCGCTCCAATCGCATCTAACCTATCTGCATCTTGAACTACATTTAGTTCTGCTGAACTAAATTTTTCTCCGTCAGTCAAACTTGTTTTAAAAGAAATGTAATTAATAATACTTTCAATATGTATTATAATCTCTTCAGTAACTTGCTCGCTTTCTAAAAACTCACGTGCCAACTTTGGTCCAACAGTTTCATCTCCGTCATAAAACTTAGCATCGGCAATATCATGCAATAAAGCACCTAGCGATACTATAAATTCATCAACATCTTCATCTTTGGCAATTAATAAAGCGTTTCTATACACACGTTCTATATGAAACCAATCATGTCCTCCTTCTGCCCCCTTTAAAGTTTCTTTTACAAAGGTTATTGTACTTTTAATTATTTGTTCTTTATTCATTTTTCAAAAATAAAAATCCTGTACTAATTAGCACAGGATTTTATACATATAAAATTACACAGTTAAACTGCTATCTATTTCTTAAATTAAGTTATTGGCAACTAAATATTCAGCAATTTGCACAGTATTCGTTGCGGCTCCTTTGCGAAGGTTATCAGAAACAACCCAAAGATTTAAGGTGTTGTCTTGCGATTCATCTCTACGAATTCTACCTACAAAAACTTCATCTTTATTGTGTGCTGTTATTGGCATTGGATATAAATTATTTGCTACATCATCTTGCACTATAATTCCGGCTGTATTATTTAAGATTTCACGAACTTCCTTTAAATCGAAATCGTTTTTAAACTGTACGTTTACAGCTTCAGAATGCCCACCTGCAGTAGGAATTCTAACCGCCGTTGCAGTAACAAAAAAAGAATCATCTCTTAAAATTTTCTTTGGTTCTTTTACCAATTTCATCTCTTCCTTTGTGTATCCGTTTTCTAAAAAAACGTCGCAATGTGGCAAAGCATTTCTTCCTATTTTATGAGGATAAGCCATTTCGCCTTCAATACCAGCCTCTTCGTTATCTAATTGCTGAACAGCTTTTATACCTGTTCCTGAAACAGATTGATAGGTAGAAATTACCACACGCTTCATCGTGTATTTTTTATGCAAAGGCGCTAATGCCATTACTAACTGAATCGTAGAACAGTTAGGATTTGCTATAATTTTATCTTCTGATGTTAACACATCTCCATTAATTTCTGGCACCACTAATTTTTTGGTCGCATCCATTCTCCATGTAGAAGAATTATCAATTACCGTGGTACCAATTTCTGCAAACTTTGGCGCCCAAATTAAAGAAGTTTCACCTCCTGCAGAAAATAACGCCAAATCTGGCTTCATTTCAATGGCTGTTTCTAAACCAACAACAGTATACTTTGCTCCTTTAAAATCAATATTATTACCAACTGAACGTTCAGAAGCAACAGGTATTAATTCTGTTACGTGAAAATTACGCTCTGCTAATACTTGTAACATTACTTTACCTACCATTCCGGTGGCACCAACAACTGCTACTCTCATTTTTTATTATTTAGTTGTGTTAATCTATAATAATACAAAGGTTTAAAAAAATTGAATTAGTTGTATCAGTTTTTATTGATATTTTTAGTTAAAGTTCAAAAAACATCAAATTGCAGTAAAAAGTATGGTTTTAAACATTAAAAATCAAAAAAGAAGTACATTTGCAAAGATTTTATAAAAATCATCACATATTTTGTCTAACTAAAAAAAGTATAGCATGCAACTGTACAATAAGTTAAGCGCAAAAGAACGCGCTGCATTAATTGACGAAGCCGGTAAGGATCGTTTAACTATTTCTTTCTATCAATATTTTAAGATAGAAAATCCACAATTATTTAGAGATAAATTATTCCTAGAATGGAATGAATTAGAGGTTCTTGGTAGAACTTATGTTTCTTACGAAGGTATTAACGCCCAAATGTCTGTTCCTGCAGATAATTTTCTACAACTGAAAGAGCAATTAGATGCTATTTCTTTTTTAAAAGACATTCGATTAAATGTTGCGGTTGAACACGATAACAAATCATTTTTAAAATTAAAAGTAAAGGTTCGCAACAAAATTGTAGCCGATGGTTTAAATGATAATACTTTTGATGTTACTGATAAAGGCGTGCATTTAAATGCAAAAGAGTTTAATGAAATGTTAGCGGATCCAAACACTGTTTGTGTTGATATGCGTAATCATTACGAAAGTGAAATTGGACATTTTGATGGTGCAATTACACCTGATGTAGATACCTTTCGCGATTCTTTAGATATTATTGAAGAAGATTTAAAAGACAATAAAGAAGATAAAAATTTATTAATGTATTGTACTGGCGGAATTCGTTGCGAGAAGGCTTCTGCATATTACAAACACAAAGGTTTTAAAAACGTTTTTCAGTTAGAAGGCGGAATTATAGAATACACCCGTCAGGTAAAAGATGAAGGTGTTGAAAATAAATTTATTGGTAAAAATTTCGTTTTCGATCACCGAAGAGCAGAACGAATTACGGACGATGTAGTTTCTAATTGTCATCAATGCGGTAAAGCTTGTGATGAACATACAAACTGTGCAAACGAGGGCTGTCATTTATTATTTATTCAGTGTGATGAATGCGCTGAAAGAACAGAAAACACATGTTCTTCAGATTGTCAAGAAATTATTCAATTATCATACGAAGAACAAAAAGAATTACGAAAAGGTAAACATGCCAGTAATAAAATATTTAAAAAAGGGCGATCTGAAGTTCTTAAATTTAAAAAGTAAATCAATTAAAAAGCACTCTTTCGAGTGCTTTTTCTTTTTAAATGCCTAATTTTATATTCTAATTTAGCATCTTAAAAATGTCTCTTCAACCACCTTATCGTAAAATTATTCATGTAGACATGGATGCCTTTTATGCTTCGGTTGAGCAATTAGATAATCCTGATTTAAGAAATAAACCTCTTGCTGTTGGTGGTAATGAAATACGCGGTGTAGTTTCAGCTGCTAGCTACGAAGCACGAAAATATGGCGTTAAATCTGCTATGAGTGGTTTTCTCGCTAAAAAAAAGTGCCCTCATTTAATATTTGTTCCTCCTAGATTTGATCGTTACAAAGAAATTTCCTCAAAAATTAGAGCAATTTTTTACGATTATACCGATTTGGTTGAACCACTTTCTTTAGATGAAGCTTATTTAGATGTTACCGATAACAAGAAGAGTAATTTATCAGCTAGTTTAATTGCTGAAGAAATTCGTGAACGTATTTGGAATGAACTCGAATTAAGAGCATCCGCAGGAATATCTATCAATAAATTTGTTGCTAAAATTGCTTCTGATATTAACAAACCTAATGGTCAGAAAACCATTAATCCTGATGAAGTTGTTCCGTTTTTAGAACAGCTGTCTGTTAATAAATTTTACGGCGTAGGTAAAGTTACCGCTGCTAAAATGCATAATTTAGGTATTTTTAAAGGATTAGATTTAAAGAAAAAAACACTAGAGGAACTTACTATTTTATTTGGCAAATCTGGACTGCATTATTACAATATTGTAAGAGGGATTCATAATAGCGAGGTAAAACCTAATAGAATTAGAAAATCGGTAGCCGCAGAAACTACTTTTAATGAAAATTTATCTTCGGAAATTTTTATGCTACAACGCCTTGATAAGATAGCAGATGAGTTAGAGCGAAGAATGAAAAAATCGAATACAAAAGGAAAAACAATTACTTTAAAGATTAAATACAGCGATTTCACACAACAAACAAGAAGTAAAACTATTGATAATTATATTTATGATAAAAAAGATTTTTATCCGATTATAAGAGAGTTATTATATCAACAACCATTAAAAAACTCTGTTCGCTTACTAGGTATTTCTTTTAGTAACTTAAATACCGAAATAAAAGAAGCAATTTGGGTGCAGTTAAAATTTAAATTTTAAATTAAAGGTAGTTTTAAAGACACTTTTGTTCCTTTAATTTTACCATTTTCATCAATTAAATCAACATAAACTAATGAGTAATCACCTTCAAACTGAAAAGTAAAGTTCATTAATCTTTCTTTAGTTAAATCAATTCCTATCGATTTTCTATTTAATGTTTTATTACTTTTAATTCTAAAAGCTTCTTTACGGCCAATTCCATTATCTACTACATCTATTTGAATAAATTTATCAGATATTTTATCAACAGATAGAACTACTTTTTTTTCTCCTTTTTTTGATGAGAGACCATGCCAAATAGAGTTTTCTAAAAAAGGTTGTAAAATTAATGGTGGTATTTTAATAACTTCTAAATTTAGGTTTGAGCTTATTTTTTCTTCATATATTATTTCATTTGAAAAACGAATATTTTCAATACTCATGTATAAATTCATTGTTTTAAGCTCTTCTGAAAGCGTAACTTCTTTTATGGTACTCGATTCTAAAATACTTCGTATTAGTTTTGAGAATTTATTTAAATATCTAACTGCATTTTTTTGCTCATTATTTATAATATATAGCTTAATAGAATTTAACGCATTAAATACAAAGTGAGGGTTCATTTGTATTCGTAAAGCGTCTTGCTCTAAAAGTAATATTTGCTTGTCGTTTTTTAATAAACGTTGCCTGTATATTGAGTATAATAAAACCCCAAACAACGCAATAGATACGAGTGCTATAATTAATATATTACGGTTTCTTAGTAGTTTTAATTTGGTAATTTCGTTTTCTTTTGCTAATCCTTTAATTTTATTAGTGCTTACTTCACTATCATACCTATCAATAAGACTATTTACATACCTAACATTTTTATTGTTATATGTTTTTCTTTCAACATCTATAGATTTATGATAATAATCTAATGCCTTTTTATAATCTCCTTTTTTCTGATTTAATTCAGATAAATGCGCATATGATGATGTTAAGCTAGAAAGGATATTGTTTTCTAATCCTATTTTAAGTGCTCTTTCAAGATAATCTTCTGCGTCAGCATCTTTATCTAATTTTATAGATATCCAACCAAAAGTATTGTATACTTCAGATAAATAGTATCTGTTACCAATCTCTTCCGCCGCTGTAACAACCTCTATAATATATTCATATGCTTCGTTATATTTACCTTGCTGAATTAAAACATCAGCAATACTATTATGACAAATTACTTTTCCTAATTTATCATTATTTAAAGTGTTATATCTTAAGGATTTTTGATAGTTTTCTAATGCTAAATCTAAATCACCTATATTTTTATAAGCAAATCCTATATTTTGATGGTTAATTGCTAAACCACGTTTATCGTCTAAATTACCTTGAATTAGAATAGATTGATTAAATTTCTCTAAAGCTCTTCCATATTGTTTTAAAGCTAAATAAATATTACCAATACTATTTATAGTAATACTATTACTTTTTTTGATACTTTCATTTGGATTTTCAATTTGAGAAACAATTTCTAATGCAGCTTGATGATTATTTAACGCAGATCTAATTTTATCTTGTCGCCTATAAACAACACCTAATTGATTTAATATTACAATCTCAGCTTCTTTACTATTTATTTCTTTAGCCAGTCTTAGTGCTTCGTTATAACTTTCAACTGCTTTATCGTACTCTGTGATATTTCTAAACAAACGCCCTTTTACTTTTTTAGCAAATATTTCTCCTATCACATAGTTACTCTTTTTACTTTCTTCTAAAAGCCTTTTTATTTGAACATCGGTAAATCTTGCTCTTTTAAAGTGCTGTTGAACTTTAAAATAACTAATTTCTTTTTTGTCTAAAAAGCTTGTAATTAAACTATCAACCTTATTCTGTGATACACAAATGCTTGTTGTTAGAAAAAATAAAATGGCTATACGGAAGAACTTCATTTTTAAAATTTTTCTAGAAAATCAGATTTTCTCTGGCGTGAAACTGGTATTTTGTGATTATCCTCTATAATAACATACCCATCTGATCTTAAAAATTCTTTAATTTTATTTAAGTTGATAACAAATGAGTTATGAATTCTAAAAAAATGCTCTTCTGGTAATAATAAATTAATTTCTTTTAACTTTTTTGTTACGACAATTTTTTTATTGTTTGTTGTATGAATAGAGCAATAATTACCATCAGATTCAACAAATAAAATCTCAGACTCTTCTAAAAAAATTAATTTACCATCGGTGTTTATTGTTATTTTTCTTTTTTTGAACTTTTTATTAAAATTCGAAAGAATTTGTTCAAATTTTTCATGACTATTATTCTTAACATGATGGCTTTTAATTCTGTTTAGTGTTTCTTCTAAATCATCAGAATCTACAGGTTTAAGCAAGTAATCGATTGCTTCATTTTTTAAAGCCTTTATTGCATACTCGTTGTAGGCTGTAGTAATTACAATTGCAAAATCTTTTTTATCTAATTTTTCAAGCAATTGAAAACCATCCATCGTTGGCATTTCAATATCCAAAAAAAGACAATCCAGAGCGTTGTTATTAATATATTTTATAGCTTCTTCTGCATCAGTAAAAGTTTTTATAACCTCTAAATCAGTATCAAAATTAGATAATTCCCATGTAAGACCCTGTATAGCCTTAGGCTCGTCATCAACAATTACAGCTTTTAACATATAGTAGTATTTGTATCAAATGTAACTGATATTAGTGTAATAATAAAATGCTAAAAATCAATAATATTTCTAAAAAACATAAAAAATTACCTAAAAAAACAATAGAAAAACCATTTATACACAAATTTACACCATATACACATTAGTAACTTTTTAAAATATATTTACACCATATATTTGTATTATAATACACAAGGGAATCATATTGATAAATTGGGGGATTAATCAATAAGAAATCAAAAAAAACCATTACTTTATAGTAATGTTTTTTTTTGCGCTGATTTTACTTTCATTTATAAACATAAAAAAGCTCAAACAACAAGTGTTTGAGCTTTAATTTATGAAATCAAAAATTTCTTAAGCCTCGAAAGGAACTATAGAAACATAAGATCTGTTGTCTCTTTTCTTTCTGAATTCAACTACACCATCAACTTTAGCATGTAAAGTATGATCTTTCCCCATGTAAACATTTTCACCTGGGTTGTGAGTTGTTCCTCTTTGACGAACAATAAT
>CAXHZZ010000014.1:0-38635 GCA_964021635.1 uncultured Tenacibaculum sp. | reverse complement strand
GAGCTACCAGGTCATTTATTTTCTCCTTAGCGGGTGCAAATATACACTCCTTTTTCACTTCTACAAAACCTTTTTATAAAAAAAATACATAAAATATTTAATCTTATTTTAGTATCTTGTTATACAATATCTTAACATTTAAATTATATTTCAGACAAATACATTTGACGTACTTTTTTGAATAAATTAGATGAATATACAAAATCTACCACTGCTTTATTATCTGTTTTAAAAATACCCTTATGAGACCCTTCCCATGCTTTTACTCCGTCCTTAAGGAAAACAATTTTATCACCTATTTCCATCACCGAGTTCATATCATGTGTGTTAATGATAGTAGTTATTTTATATTCATCTGTAATTTCTTGAATTAAATTATCAATTACGATGGATGTTCTTGGGTCTAAACCTGAATTTGGTTCGTCACAGAACAAATATTTAGGTTTCATTACAATTGCACGTGCAATAGCAACACGTTTTTGCATTCCACCTGATAATTCTGCTGGAAATTTTTTATTTGAATTCTCTAAATTAACACGTTTTAAAACAAAATTAACCCTATCTAACATTTCGCTTTCTGACTGTTTTGTAAACATCTTTAAAGGAAACATAACATTCTCCTCTACTGTTTGAGAATCAAACAAGGCACTTCCTTGAAAAACCATTCCTAGTTCTTTCCTAAAGTCTCTTTTAGCCTCTATGGTCATTTCATTATTTACACGACCATCATAAATGATGCTTCCTTTTTCTGGAATGTGTAACCCTATTAATGATTTTAAAAAAACGGTTTTTCCAGAACCACTTTGCCCTATAATTAAACTTGTTTCTCCTGGAGAAAACGTAGTTGAAATTCCTTTTAAAATTTCGACACCATTAAACCCTTTATGTAAGTTATTTACTTTAATCATTAGGTTAATAACATTTGAGTTAATAAATAATTAGCGATAACAATAAGAACCGTTGTCCAAACAACAGATTGCGTACTTGCTTTTCCTACTTCTAACGAACCTCCTTTCACATAATAGCCATGATATGAAGGCACTGTGGCTATCAAAAAGGCAAAAATTAATGTTTTTATAATTGCATAGGTTAATAAAAACGGATTAAATTCCATTTGTACACCTGTAATATAATCTACTCCAGAAAATAAACCAGAAAGAACACCTGCTAACCATCCTCCGAAAATACCTAAAAACATACCAAGCACTATTAAAAAAGGATAAAAAAATACTGTAGCAATTATTTTAGGCAATACTAAATAATTTAAAGAGTTGATCCCCATTACTTCTAGGGCATCAATTTGTTCGGTAACACGCATTGCACCGATACTTGAAGTAATATACGAACCTACTTTTCCTGCTAAAATAATAGAACAAAACGTGGGTGCAAATTCTAATATTATAGATCTTTTAGCAGCAAAACCAATTAAAGATCTTGGTATAAAAGGACTTTCTAAATTTAATGCTGTTTGAAGCGCTATTACGCCCCCTATAAAAAAAGATATGAAAGCTATAATACCCAAAGATTTAAGCCCCAATTCATCTATCTCTCTAAACAAAGCCTCTCTAAAAACACGTGCTCGCTGTGGTTTTTTGAAAACTTGTTTTAGCATCACAAAATACTTACCTATATGCTCAATGTAGTTCATTAAACTAATTTATTTTTCTTTTTGCTAAAGTATTAAAAAACCATTAACTCTATGCTTTATTATCTATTTTAGTACGTATTTACTTACCTTTGATTTTATAATTTCAAAAATCAACATGAAAAAATTAACTCCATTAGTAATTATCACTATAGTTTGCTTATTTAGTTTTGTTCCTATAAAAAAAGAGGAGCCTAAAAAACCTAAATTAGTAATAGGTATTGTTATTGATCAAATGCGTTATGATTACCTTACTCGCTTTGCTAGTAAATATGGTAAAGGTGGATTTAATCGTTTACTAAATGGTGGATTTTCACTAGAAAATGCACATTATAATTACATCCCTACGTATACCGCTGTTGGCCATGCATCTATTTACACTGGTACAACTCCGGTAAACCATGCTATTATTAGCAACAATTGGTATGACAAATACTTAAAAGAAACTATTTACTGTGTTGATGACAACAATTATAAAACTATTGGAAATAATGGGAGTGGCGGAGAAAAATCTCCATTCAGAATGCTGACCACAACTATTACAGATCAGTTGCGATTAGCACAAAACATGAACGGAAAAACAATTGGTATCGCCATTAAAGATCGTTCTGCTATTTTACCTGCCGGTCACACAGCCAATGCTGCTTATTGGTTTGATGGAGGAACTAAAGGGGAATGGATTTCTTCTTCATATTATTTAAATGAACTTCCTAAATGGGTTAAAAAATTTAATAAAAATGGAAAAGTTGATGAATATTTAAGTAAACCATGGGAAACTTTATATGATATAAAAACATACTCAGAAAGTATTGCGGACGATAACAGTTTTGAGATGTCTTTTAAAGGAGAACAAAAACCTGTCTTTCCTCACAACATTCCTAAATTAAAAAGTAAAAACAATAATTATAGTATTATAAAAGCAATACCTGCTGGAAATACTATTACAGCAGATTTTGCAAAGGCTGCGGTAATTAACGAAAAACTAGGAAAAGGAAAATACACCGATTTTTTAGCTGTCAGTTTTTCTTCTACTGATTATGTTGGTCATCAATTTGGAGTCGCATCTAAAGAAGTTGAAGATACATATTTACGTTTAGATAAAGATTTAGCTGATTTCTTTTCTTTTCTTGACAAAGAAATTGGCCTTGGTAATTACACTTTATTTTTAACAGCAGATCATGCTGCTGTTCAGGTTCCTAAATATTTAAAATCGATTAAAATTCCTGCGAACTACTTTAGCTACAAAAAATTTAAAGATTATATAAATAATATTACTTTAAAGTATTTTAAATCTGATAAGCTAGTAGAAAATATTTCTAACTTTCAAGTTTTCTTAAATAAAGAAAAAATTGAAGAATTAAAACTTAATGCTAATCAAGTAGCTGAAAAAATTGCTGATAAGGCGATTAACTATAAAGGAATATACAAATCAGTTACAGCAAAAACTTTACAAACTACTTCATTTAATTCCGGAATTTTAAATTCATTACAAAACGGCTATAATCAAAAATTTTCAGGTGATGTTTTATTAGTTCCCACTCCATCTTCTTTAAGTACTTATTATAAAGATGGTGGAACCTCACATGGTTCAGGGTATTCATACGACACCCACATACCTATAATTTTTTATGGTAACGGAATCAAAAAAGGTACATCAAAGAAAAAGTATGAAATTATAGATATCACTCCTACAATATCTAACTTATTGAAAATTGAATTTCCAAACGGCTCAACAGGTAAAATTATAGAAGAGGCTTTAAACTAAAAAACAGCTCGATGAGCATTTTTTTTAGCTTAAAGCACCAGAAAAAACAAAGGTTTAGGCTTTTTATTTTTTCTTTATAAATTTAGTTTTACAATAAACCTTAATCATCTTGTTTTTGTTTAGTCTAGCAAAATAATTAAAAAAAAGTAAAGTAATTACTATAAAATAAATGTAAATCATATTGTTATAAGTTTATTATCTTATTAGTTAGAAACAGTATATAACAAAAAGTCACATTTTTTATTTAGAACCATTTAATATAATAAGTGCTGCAATTACACCAGGTACCCAGCCACATAAAGTTAATAAAAACACAATTATAATTGACCCACAACCTTTACCGATTACAGCTAATGGTGGAAAAAAAATTGCTAATAAAACTCTTAGTAAACTCATTTATTTTATAATTTATTAATACACTATAAAGACGATTATATTTCTAATATGTTACAAAATCTATAATCTAAATTATTTTAATTAAGCGTTGCTTGTCTTTTAGCTACAGTTTATATTTGCTCAAAAAAAAACTTGAAAAATTTATTACCCCTAAAGTTAATTTACACTTTACTTCTTTTATCCTCTTTAAATTTACTTGCTCAATTAGAAGCCCATTTAATCGAAAACCAAGGTTGGGCTAAAGGTAATTATGTTGAAATAGGTATTAATGAAAAAGGTGTTTTCGGAACTAAAAAAAATAACAAACCTGCATCATTTCATGAAAATAGAGAGTTTAGCAATTTTTTATTTGGTTTTATAGCAAACCCTAAGAAAGATAATTGGGTAGATTATGATGGCGATTTCTTTACCCCTGGTGAAGCTGAAGAAGGTTTTTCAGTTGAAATAGATGGTGTAAATCACAATAACAATAACGTTTCCTTCTTTGATGGTGTTATGGGAGGAATAATTAGTAGTAAAAAAATAGAATCTGACTGTTTTGAAAGTTTAGCACAAATTATATGGGAAGGTTCTGTAGATGGTTTGCAAATAAGAAGATCGTATAGTGTTACTGAAAACGGAACGTTTATTCAAATGATTACTTCAATAAGTAATACATCAAATGAATTAAAAAAGAACGTTTTTTTTATGCATAATGTAGACCCTGATAATAACGTATCACTTTCTTCTAATTATGCTACTAATTTAGAAATTATAAGTCAACCTAGTGCTAGTGATGATATTGCATTAGTATTAGCTACTCAAGATCCTGTTGGCGGAGCAGAAGACACCGATGGGTCTGCCGTTAGCTTTTATGCAAATGATAAAAGAGCTAAAGTTAGTTTTGGTGGTTTTTCTAACAGAAGTGCCAGTGATATATGGAATGGTACAACGGTAATTAATACTGTTGGTGCAACAACTTTTGATGATATTGCCATGTCTATCTCTTTTAATATAGGAAATATTGCTCCTAAAGAAACTAAGAACTTTGTGTATTACTATTTCTTAAAAGAAGTAGATAAAACATTTGTTCCTATAATTGTAAACATATCTACTTCTAATCCTACAGAGTGCAATGGAAATGACGGAAGTTTACTTTTATCTGGTTTAAACGCAAACGAAAATTATACAATTAGCTATAGCCAAAACGGAACGCCAATTCCAGAAAAAACATATACCTCTGATAATTTAGGTAATATTGAAATTTCGAATTTAATAGTAGGTGATTACTCTAACTTTAAAATAGGAGATACAACTTGTACTTCTGAATTAGACACCACCTACTCTCTAAATCCACCTGCTCCACTTAGTCCTACATTTTTAACTAACAACCCTACAAAGTGTGATGGAAATGACGGTAGTATAATTTTAACAGATTTAGATGCAAATGAAAATTATATTATTAGTTATATCAAAAACGGAACATTAATTCCTGAAGCAACCTGCACTACAAATAGTTTGGGTGAAGTTGAAATTATTAACCTAGAAGAAGGTGATTATTCTGACTTTAAAATAACTTATAAAAGTTGTGTTACTAAACTTAACTCTACCCATGTATTAAGCCCTCCAACGCCTTTAAACCCTATATTTAATAGTATTAATCCTACAAACTGTAATGGAGACGACGGAAGTATAACTATTTCAGGACTAGTCGCTGGTGAGCCAACAATAGTTAACTACAAAGTAAACGGAACAGCAACTACTGAAACAATTTACACACCTAATAGTGCTGGTGAAATCGAAATAAATAATCTTTCAAACGCTACCTTTTCAGATTTTATATTAGCTTACGTAACTTCTACTTGTTTTAAAGCTCCTACTGATATAATTAATATAAACGGAACCTCTCCATTTAGCACAACAACTATAGCTAATCAGTATTTTTGTGATGTTGATTTTGACTTTATAACTAATATTAAACTTAACATTATTGATTCTGATGCTTTAGGTATTTTAAACCCTACTGAATACAGTGTATCATACCATATATCTGCCGAAGATGCTAATAACAATATAAATCTTGATAAAGATAATTATACCACAACAGGTACATCTTCATATTCTTTATTTGCCAAAATTAAAAACAATACTACAGCGTGCTACTTAATAGAACCTTTTACTATATTTATAAACACTCCTGCTAATTTTGAAATTGACGATGTTTTTTTATGTAAAACTACAGATGATAATTTTGTAACACCTGAAATCGATACAAACTTAGATGATAGTTTATATACTTTTAAATGGTATTTAGATGATATTTTACTACCCGAAACAACACCTAATATTTTTATTAATAAAGCAGGTGTTTACAAAGTAAAGACAACTACAATATCTACAGGTTGCTCTGTTACCGAACAGGCTGAAGTTATTTCTTCTGGTGAACCAGACAGAATAGATTTAGTTTTAAATTCAGAAATATTTGCTGACAATCACATAGTAACTATAAATGCTTTTGGTAATGGAAAATATATTTACAGGCTTAATGATAATTCTTTTCAAGAAAGCCCCACTTTTAAAAATGTTCCTGCCGGATTTAATACATTTTATATTTTAGATGAAAACGGTTGTGGTGAAACAAGTATTATTAAAACAATTATTGATTACCCAAGATTCTTCACACCAAACAATGATGGCTCTAATGATACATGGCAAATTATAGGAATAGAATACCTAACAAACCCTATAATTCAGATAGCAAACAGGTTTGGTAAACCATTATGCACACTAACAAAAGAATCTAAAGGATGGGATGGTTTTTATAACGGCATAAGAATGCCTCAAAACGACTATTGGTTTGTCCTATCTTACATCGATGATTATGGTGTAAAACAACAAGTTAAATCGCATTTTTCTTTAATCTATTAAGTCAAACTTATTATATAAAAAGTCCGCTTTATAAGTTTATAAAGCGGACTTTTTAAAGAGTAATAACTACTAATTTCTACATTAACTTACCAAAGAAAATAGCATTCATTAATAATTTGTTTGTTCCAAACCAAAAAGCCCTAAAGTTAGTGTTATCTGTAAAAATAATAACTTTCCCTGCACCCAATCTATTAACTTTAAACGGAACCGTACTTTTTAAGACTTCTAAGTTTTCTTTAGAAATATAACCGCTCAATAAAGGGCTATCGGTATATTGTATCGGATTATTATAACTCTTTTTATCTGCCTGAATAAACTGACGTGTATTTCTAAACAAAGCAATTTTATCGTTCTTGTAACCAAAATTTACTGGGTGTGAACGATCTATTTTTGCTTCAAAAATTGCACCTCCAATTACCTGTGCTCCCGACTGTAATGATTTGTTTTCAAACGATATATTTTCAACTGTATCAATTTTAGTTTTATTAAATTTTAAATTGATAAACTTTTTATTGGATAACCAATTAACAGCATTTCTATAACCAATTAAAACACCGCCGTTTCGTACCCAAACTTTCAATTTCTCTTCTAATCTTTTATCAACCGAATAACTATTAGGTACAATAATGGTAGTATACTTCGTTAAATTTACTCTAATTCCATACGAAACATCTAATTTTGTTAGTTTCATTTTAAAACGCTGATCTAATAAATGCCAAATTTCACCAGCATCGTAACTCGTAATTCCGCTACCAACTAACATCGCTACTTTTTGTGGTTTTATTGCTCTAAAATTTCTACTTCCTAAATCAATTCCGTCATTTAACCCAGTAGATACTCCTGAAATTTTAATATGATTTTCAACCGCAACTTTATTTAAAAACTCATATAATTCTGAGCTTTTTAATTTCTGATTTTGAGCTGGAATAAAAATAGTTCCGTAATCAAACGATTCTCCATTATTTTTAAATTGTTTCATTGCCACTTTCGCACGCAATCCGTTTTCTAAAATTACATTTAAAGCTTTCGGGGTTTCATATTCATTCCAAGAAAACAAATACCCAACACTACTTTGGTTTTTAATTATTCCTTCTTTTTTCTTTAAATCAACAATTTCTTTTCCTGCTTTTGATAAAGAAATATTATCAGCAAAATCAACACCAAAGGCATGATTAAATGTCCATGCAGAAACATCGTAAAATAAGCTATCCTTAAAAGTTGTTCTCACATCAAACATTGCTTTTACCAATCGGTTATTTTTCTGATTCATTGGCACAACATAACTATAACCTTTTTTAAAAGTTTTTCCTTTTGATGCAAAATCCGCTTTTAATTTGTGTACTTTTATTTGATGCTTTTTTAAAATTGTTGCTAAATGATACGTTTTTACAGCATCTTTTTCATCACCAAAAACAATTGCTTTATTCTCTCCTGAATTTCGAGCCTTTTCATAAAAACCTTGTTGGTATTTTAAGATTTTTACGCGCATATTTTTAGCTGCTTCTAAAGTTGATAAAGTAGCTGTAAATTGATTACGAATTGTAAAAGGAAAAGTTAACACTCCGTTTTCACTTTCTTGTGCATGACCGCGAGAACTTCCTTGCTCGAACAAAATACCGATACTTCCGTTAATATCAGGAAACGTTGAACCTTTACCGTAGTAAAAATCATCAAAACTCTCTTCAGAATAATAAGTAGATCCTATTTTATCAAATGCCTTTGCATGATACGTTGCAATTTCTTTAGTTAAATCTTGATTCATTTGTGGCGTTAAAGGATTCGTCCTACTCGGAATTCCCGGTTGAAAAAAGAAACTAGAGTTGGTTCCCATTTCATGATGATCTGTTAAAATATTTGGTAACCACTTATGAAAAGAAGCTATTCTTGCAGTACTTTCAGGTAACTGAACCGGCAGCCAATCACGGTTCATATCAAACCAATAATGATTTGTTCTTCCACCAGGCCATACTTCATGATATTCTCTGTCATTTGGGTCAGGATTTATATTTTCTGCCTTGTTTGTATTTGCCCAATATGCAAAACGCTGTAATCCATCAGGGTTCAAAGATGGGTCGAACAGAATAATTGTATTCTCTAATAATTCATCAATTTTAGCTCCTTCGGCAGCAGCTAAATAATAGGCGGATGCCAATGCCGAGTTTGTTCCACTAGGTTCATTTCCATGAATTGAAAACCCTTGGTAAACAACAATTGGTTGTTTAGAAACATCAAGCGAAGCATCATCAGTTGCATTAATATGTTGTTTTCTTATTTGTTCTAAATTCTGCTGATTTTTAGAAGAAGTAATCGTTAACAATAATAATGGTCTGCCTTCATATGTGGTTCCTCTATCTTCTAAAGAAACTCTATCAGAAGCTTTTGCCAATGCTTTCATATATTCTACCAACTTATCATGCGTAATATGCCACTCGCCTACTTCATGGCCGATAACAGATTTTGGTGTGGGTATATTTTTAGCATACGAAACATCCGTAGGCAAATAATACGATAAATCTAATTTTTGTTGGGCAGCTACTGAAATTGACGCTAAAATAAATAGTAGTAAAAAAGTTTTTTTCATTTGTTATGTTGTTTAATATATTCGTAATAATAATTTATAATATCAAAAAAATATGTTTAGCAGAAAATCAGTCTATAATTATTCAAAAAAACTTGTAGCTTTTAAAACAATTACCAAAAACATCTTTATAAAGAGAAATATCTACTAAAACAGTACTCATAATAAAACTATAATTTATTTCTTTTTAACATGCTTTAAACTCAATAAATCAACCGGATTAATTCCTAATCCCTCAATGTTTTTTTGACTAAAACGAATTACTTCATCATAATATAACGGAACGACAGGAGCTTCTTCGATAATAATACTATCCATTTGCTGATACAATTTGTGTCGCTTTTTAACGTCGACTTCTTTTATTGATTTCTCATACAATTCATCAAAATCCTCATTCTTAAAGTGCGTATAATTTGGTCCGTTTGGTGTAAAATTTTTGCTATAAAATAACGACACATAGTTTTCTGCATCCGGATAATCGGCAATCCAACTTGCTCTAAAAACAGGCAGCTTTCCACTCGATTTTCCTTGTCGTAAAGTTGAAGGCGGAACTACATCTACTCTTGTTTGCAATCCTATATTTTGCAATTCACGCTGAATAAACTCACATAAATCTAAATAATTACCATTCGTAGTAATTGTAATTTCTGGATTTTCATTTCCTGTTGCCTTTATATATTCAGAAACCAACGCAGCCGCTTTTTCTGGCTGATAAGAATATCCTTTCTGATTATTAAACGACGGTAATCCTTTTGGTATAAATCCGCTTGTGGCAGGTGTACCAATTCCGTTTCTTAAGAATTTAATCATTTTTACACGATCAAACCCGTAATTTACAGCTTGTCTTATTAATTTTGATTTTGTTGGTTCTTCATTTCCTGCATCTAAATAAATTCCTAAATATTCAGTATTCAAATATGCGCCGGTTTTCATCTTAATTTTACCTACGTATTTATCCTTTAAAGTTCCGTCAGTATTTAAAATATCATCTTTATAAGAAGCATCTAAACTTTTCATAAAATCGAGATTTCCTTGTATAAACTGCAAAAATTCACTCTGCTTGTCTGGCAAAAAAGTAATTGCAACAGCTTCTAAATATGGCAATGAGTTTCCTTTAATGTCTTTTTCATAATACAACGGATTTTTACGCAACACCAACTTCGTATTTTCTACCCATAATTTAAATTTAAAAGGACCTGTACCAATTGGATTTGCTCTAAAAGAGTTGCCATAATAAGTTACCGCTTCTTTCGGAACTACCGAACAGTATTTCATTGTCAACAACCCTAAAAAAGGTGGAAATGGTTGTTTCAAATTGATTGTAAAAAGCGAATCGTTTTCTGATTTAAAATCTGCTACGTTTTGTAAAACCCAACCTCCTGGTGAGGCTACATTTTTATCTAATAATCTATTAAATGAATATTCAAAGTCATGAGCCGTTACATTTCTTATGGAATCTTTTCCGAATAACGAATGTTTATGAAATTTCACATCGTTTCTTAAAGTAAACTTATATGTTTTTCCGTCTTCAGAAATCGTCCAACTTTTAGCAATGTCGGGCTGAACATTCAAACTATCATCTAATTGAACTAAACCATTAAACATTTGATTTACCGCCCAAATATTTCGTTGATCTTTTGCAAAAGCAGGATCCAACGAAGTAATATTAGAATGTTCATTATAACGAAAAACCTGAGTTTCAGGAAAATATTTTATTTCTTTCGTACAAGAATGAAAGCTCATAAAAAGAACTACTAAGACAAGAAAATTACTTGTTCTTCCTTTTATTTTTATAATATGATTTATTTGCAATGTATATGATTTTAGAAACTTCAGCATATGTAATTGAAGCATCTTTATTTGTAATTTTAATTTCTTTCTGTAAATCTATTTCTTGCTCATTTTTTAATCGTTCTTTTATTTGCTGAATTTCATCTTCAGTAAAAATAAAATTTGCATACGAATTCGATTTTGCCGGTCTTTAAAATTTTATATTGGCGCTTTTATCCCAAACTACATAATCGTTTCCTAAAATATTCATTAACTGAATCATAAAAATAGGATCTGTGGCAGAAAATAAACTTCCTCCGAAAATAGAACCTACATAGTTTTTGTTTTTATAACCAATAGGTATTTTTACTTTTATATTAAACAAATCTTCAGATACTTCAATAATTTTACCTGTAGATCTGCGATACATCGGCGAAATATTAAATCCGTATTTAAAAATAGTACTTTGTTTTAAAAAAGTACTTAAAACCTTAGATATTGTTGCGTACATTTAATTGTTATTATTTTATAAATCCATATTCTCGCTCTACTTTACAAATTCGAAGCTGGTATTTATTATACCATTTTTCTCTTCCTTTTTCACGAGCTTCTATGTGTAATAAATTATTTTTCCACTGTGCAATTGCCTCTAAACTTCGCCAATATGAAACCGTAATTCCAACTTCTGCTCGGGCTGACTCAATTCCTAAATAACCTTCTTGTTGCTTTGCTAATTCTTCCATTCTAACACTCATATCCTCATAACCTTCTTGGTTATCAGAGAATATTGTTGTAAAAATAACCGCGTAATATGGCGGAGTTAATGAATCTTCAATCATAAAATTAATTCGTATTTTGTTTCTGGTAAGCCAATATCTTCACTTATAAATTTCTTTACTTCGGTAAAATTAAATCGTTTTAATATTTTAACTGAAGCTATGTTTTCATCAACTACATAACCTACAATTTTTTTCATTCCTACAAATTTACAATAAGAAATTAGTCCTTTGCAAATTTCAGTTGCATATCCTTTACCCCAATATTCTTCTATAAACCGATACCCTATTTCATCATCTATATTGTCTTTCACCAAAGCAACGGTTCCTACAAATTTGTTATCGTATTTTCGTTCGATCGCATAAATCCAAAAATCATTTTTTGGTTTATCATATTTACCCATCAACTCTTTAAGCTCTACTTCACACGCAACAATCGTTTTAATTTCACCTGTTGCATATTGTAAAACTTTAGGATTACTTTCTAACTTAAAAAAAGGTTTTAAGTCAGTTAAAAGAAGTTTTCTAATGCCTAATCTTTCGGTTTCAAAAATCATGAATAAATTGTAATTTTGCAGTTAATAAATACTGTCTAAAACAGATTTATAAAAATACACCATACGAACTTCTAAAAAATTAAAGACTTACACAAGGCTTTTGTTTTTTATTAAGGATAATAAAAGAATGAACGTAGATAAAAAAGTAGCTTTTTACACTTTAGGATGTAAATTAAATTTTTCTGAAACTTCAACAATTGCTAGAAATTTTGTTTCTGAAGGTTTTGAGCGTGTTGAGTTTAATGAAAAAGCAGCTATATATGTAATTAATACATGTTCGGTTACTGATAATGCTGACAAACGTTTTAAATCGATTGTAAAGTCAGCTTTAAAACAAAACGAGGATGCTTTTATAATTGGTGTTGGTTGCTATGCACAATTAAAACCAGAAGAATTAGCTAAAGTTGATGGTGTAGATTTGGTTTTAGGTGCTACTGAAAAATTTAACGTTACAAGCTATATCAACGATTTAACTAAAAATGATATTGGCGAAGTGCATTCGTGCGAAATTGAAGAAGCCGATTCTTATGTTGGTGCCTATTCTATTGGCGATCGTACCCGTGCTTTCTTAAAAGTACAAGATGGTTGCGATTATAAATGTACCTATTGTACAATTCCGTTAGCACGTGGAATTTCTAGATCTGATACTGTTGAAAATGTACTGAAAAATGCCAAAGAAATTTCTGAAAGAGGCATCAAAGAAATTGTTTTAACCGGAGTAAATATTGGTGATTACGGAAAAGGAGAATTTGGAAATAAAAAACACGAACATACTTTTTTAGAATTGGTTAAAGAATTGGATAAAGTAGACGGAATTCATCGTTTAAGAATTTCATCAATAGAGCCAAACTTATTGAAAGATGAAACGATTGATTTTGTTTCAAAATCAAAAACTTTTGTTCCGCATTTTCACATTCCGTTGCAATCTGGAAGCGACGAATTATTAAAGAAAATGAAGCGCCGTTATTTGAAAAGCACTTATACAAATAGAGTTTCAAAAATTAAAGAAGTCATGCCAAACGCTTGTATTGGTGTGGATGTTATTGTTGGTTTTCCTGGAGAAACGAATGAATTATTTTTAGAAACCTACAACTATTTAAACGAAATGGATATTTCGTATTTACATGTATTTACCTATTCTGAAAGACCAAATACAGAAGCTGTTAATATGGATGGTGTAGTAGCAAAAAAAGTACGAGCAAAACGTAGTAAAATGTTACGAGGATTATCTGCTAAAAAACGTAGAGCTTTTTATGAAACTCAAATAGGAAATACGTTAACCGTACTTTTTGAAAGCGAAAATAAAGAAGGTTATATCCATGGATTTACACAGAACTATGTAAAAGTAAAAACTCCATGGAATCCGGAATTGGTAAACACACTACATACTGTTAACTTAACTGAAATTGATGAAGACGGTTTAGTTCGTTTTAACTTTGTTAAAAACGAAGTTATTGCTTAAATTGTGAATAGTTTTATGAATTAATTTTAAAATAGCTTTATGAAATATTCATTATTATTATTTCTTATTTTAACTTTTGCCTGCAGCCTCCCTAAAAAAGAGACAAAGAAAGAACTTAATACTACAAAAGAAAAAACTGTTATTAAAAAAGTAATTGATAACACAGAAGCACCTGAGAAAAAACTGATTAAAGAACAAAAAACTCTTGTAAATATCCGAAAAACGCCTTGTTTTGGAGATTGTGCCGTTTACAATGTTACTATTGATAAAAAAGGCAATGTTACCTTTAAAGGTGTCGAATATGTACTTGAAAAAGGAATTCATTCTTTTAAACTTTCTGATAAAGAATTTAAAAAACTTAATGATATGTTTAAAACAAACAGTTTTGATTCATTTAAAACTGTTTACGATAACACCAACATCTCTGATTTGCCAAGCACATTTATAACCCACAATAACAAACAAATAAAAATTCGTTTATGGAAAGATATTCCTGATGAATTAATTAATATTCACGAGTATATTGAAGAACTTTTATTAAATAAGAACCTTATTGAATAATGGCAAAAACTCACGTGTATTTTGTGCCAGGTTTAGCTGCAAATACTAAAATATTTGAACACATATCTTTGCCCGAAAAACACGTTCAACTTCATTTTATAGACTGGTTATTGCCTACATCTATAAATGAAAGTATTAAAGATTATGCTGTACGAATGTGCGAAATTATTAAACACGAAAACCCAATATTAGTTGGTGTTTCTTTTGGAGGGATAATGGTGCAAGAAATGAGTAAAATTATTACAAGTAAAAAAATAATTATTATTTCTAGTATTAAAAGCAATAATGAACTTCCTAGGCGTTTAAAATTAGCGCAAATAACTGGAGCTTACAAACTTTTTCCGTCTAAAATAATAGCGAATATAGAAAGTTACGAACATTATTTTTTTAACGACTACTTAAAGAAAAGAGCAGAGTTATATAAAGTATATTTATCTATAAGAGATAAAACATATTTACAATGGTCTATATACAATGTATTGCATTGGAAACAAAAAGAACCATTGAAAAATATAACTCACATACATGGTAACGAAGATGAAGTTTTTCCTGCAAAACATATAAAAAATTATATCAAAATAGAAAAAGGTACTCATATTATGATTTTAAATAAAGCAAAAACTATTTCTAAAATATTAGAAAAGGAATGCTTTTTGATGGATTAAACACTGTAATAAGTTCTAATAAAAAAATTAAAAGAAAATGAATAAACCCGTGCGTTTTTTATCAATAATAACAATTTTGTTTGTTGCTATTTTATTTACAAATACAATAAGCCAATCAAACGAACCTCTGGTTAAGAATGTAGCTGAAAGCTATCAAATTAAAGCTGTAAAACTTCCTATAAATATGGATCTAGCAGGAGAACGTGTTCCTTTAGAAAAAGCTGATATTAAAGAACGTATGGATCGTGAATTACTTGTTAACACTTATTGGCAATCAAACGGATTACTATTAATAAAGCGTGCAAACAAATACTTTCCCATTCTAGAACCTTTATTAGCTAAGCATGGCTTACCTGATGATTTTAAATTTTTAGCTTTGGCTGAAAGTGCATTTATTGATGAAACTTCTTCTGTTGGTGCGGCCGGAATGTGGCATTTTATGAAAAGTACTGGACGTGAATACGGTTTAGAAATTAACAATAATGTAGATGAACGTTACCACATTGAAAAATCAACTAAAGTAGCTGCTGAGTATCTAAAAAAAGCATATAATCGTTTTAACTCTTGGACACTTGCTGCAGCAGCATATAACGCTGGTAACTACGGTGTAGGAAGTAGATTAGAAACACAACAGGTAACTAGTTACTATGACGTTTTATTACCCGATGAAACAGAGCGTTATGTGTTTAGAATTTTAGCTTTAAAAGAAATAATCTCTAATCCTGAGAAATATGGTTTTGAGTTTGATAAAGAAGATTTGTACACTTTACCATCTACTTATACTGTTAAAGTGGATACAGCAATTACAAACATTGCTTTATTTGCAAAAAAACACGGCACAACCTATAAAGACCTTAAACTACACAACTCTTGGTTAAGAGAAAACAAATTAAATAATAAAAGCGGTAAATTATACGAAATTAAAATCCCTAACTAATGAGAAAAGTACTACCATACATCTACATAATATTTGGCCTTTTCATTTTGTTAGGAACGTTATTTCAGTTCTTTCAAAATAAAGAAAGCTATAGGGTTTTATTTAACTTTAACACCAACAACAAATATGTTTTTTTATTAGTAAGAATACTATTTTCTAGTTGGTTTTTAATTGATGGAATAAAGAGGTTAAAACAAAAAAAGGAAGATTAAATACCTAATCTTCCTTGATTTTTTTTACCCTTCCTACAATTCCAGATTCTAATTGCACTTTAATCCCGTGAGGATGATTAGCTGAATTTGTTAGTATTTTACTTACAACACCTGGTGTTAATTCTCCTGATCTTTGGTGATTTTTTTGAACTACTTCAACCTCTATACCAATAAGAATGTGATTTCTATTTCTGCCGTCTTTCATTTAAAATATTTTTAGTAAAAATAAGAAAGCCTATCAATTAATTGATAGGCTTGTCTTTAAAAAGTTTACTCTGGTAATAATATATTATAATACTCTTACGTTTACAGCGTTTAATCCTTTTTTTCCATCTTGTAAGTCAAACTCAACCTCATCGTTTTCACGAATTTCGTCGATTAATCCTGAAACATGTACAAAATGTTCTTTGTTGTTTCCTTCTTCTGTGATAAATCCAAATCCTTTTGATTCGTTGAAGAATTTTACGGTACCTTTATTCATAATAAAAAATTAATTTGTCGCTTGCTTAAGTGCTTACAACATTTATTGTGTTGCAAATGTAATGCCAAATTTTTAAACCACAGCTAAATAATTGATTTTATTATAATTATAAATTAGAAAATAATTTAAGCACAAAAAAACCCATCAAATAATTGATAGGTTTTCATTAAAAAGTTTACTCTGGTAATAATATATATTATAATACTCTTACGTTTACAGCGTTTAATCCTTTTCTTCCATCTTGTAATTCGAATTCAACCTCATCGTTCTCACGAATTTCGTCGATTAATCCTGAAACATGTACAAAATGTTCTTTGTTGTTTCCTTCTTCTGTGATAAATCCAAATCCTTTTGATTCGTTGAAGAATTTTACGGTACCTTTATTCATTGTAAAAAATTATGTGTTACTTGCTTAAGTGCCAGCAACGTTTATTGTTTTGCAAATATATAACCATAATTCATAATAAAAAAATATTATTACAAATAAAGAAAATGCTCGATTTACATGAAACAAATCGAGCATTTTCTTTATAAACATTGATGTTAATCGAACTTCGTATCCATTTTAACGTAATCTAAAAACTCTCGTTTTATTTCTTTATCTTTAAATTTACCCCCAAATTCGGCAGTAACAGTACTACTTTCAATATCTTTTATACCTCTAGAGTTTACGCATAAATGTTTTGCATCAACAATACATGCAACATCATCTGTACCCAAAGCCTGCTGCATTGCCTGAACAATTTGCATTGTTAAACGCTCTTGTACTTGCGGACGTTTAGAAAAATACTCTACAATACGATTCATTTTAGATAAACCTATTACTTTCCCATCAGAAATATAAGCAACATGCGCACGACCAATAATTGGCAATAAATGATGTTCGCAAGTAGAATATACAACGATATTCTTTTCTACTAACATTTCGCCATAATTATAGTTATTGTCAAATGTAGATGCCTTTGGCATGTTATTAGGGTTTAATCCCATAAATAGTTCATTAACATAAGCCTTTGCAACACGCTTTGGTGTTCCTTGCATGCTATCATCTGTTAAATCCATACCTAAAGTGATTAAAATATCTTTAACACTTTCTTCTATCCTTTTTATTTTTTCTTGATCTGAGATATCAAAAGCATCAGGACGAATTGGTGATTCTGCCGATGTGCTTATGTGATTTTCTCCTATCTCATCTATTCTCTCGTCATTCATTTTGTTGTTGTTCACTTCAAACATTTCTTACAATTATTAGGGCGCAAATTTACAACTTTGTTACTAATTTACTGCACTTTACTTATCAATTCATTTAAAGAACAAGTAGCTTGTTCGCCATTTGTCATATTTTTTAAAACAAATGTATTATTATCAACATTGGTTACAACGAATTCTATGTTTCTGTTAGTAACATATTTCCATTGTTTTTTTTCTTGTTTATTAGTCTTAGCGGTATCTGGGTATAACTCTGATTTTATATTGTTTTGTCTTAAACTTTTTATAGCTTTAATTTTTGCTAAATTTTCAGTTTCATCAAAATTTAAAAATAATACTCGTGGTTTTGGCAACTCAACCTCTTCAAATAAGTTTAATTCTTCCATTACCAAGTAAATTCTGTCTAATCCGAAAGAAATACCTACTCCACTTACATCCTTTAATCCGAAGATTCCTGTTAAATCGTCATAACGACCTCCGCCACCAATAGATCCCATTTTTACATCTTCTGGCGGTGCTACTTCATAAATGGCACCTGTGTAATAATTTAATCCACGAGCTAAAGTTACATCTAACGCTAACGAAGCAGATGCCAACCCAATTTCTTCTATCATCTCTACAACAGTACGTAATTCTTGTACCCCTGCCAATCCTTCTTCTGAAGTTTGTAACATTTCTTGCAAAGAAGCTAACTTTTCTTGATTACTTCCTGAAAAATTAAATAACGGATCTACTTTTACAATAGCATCTTCAGAAATTCCTTTTTCAAGCATTTCTTTTACAACACCTTCTTTACCTATTTTATCTAATTTATCTAAAGCAACCGTAAAATCGATTAGTTTATCTTTTGCGCCAATTACCTCAGCAATACCAGATAATATTTTTCTGTTGTTGATTTTTATAGTCGCACCATTTAAACCTAACTTACTAAAAACAGTGTCGTATAATTGTACAAATTCTACTTCTTGCAATAAAGATTTACTCCCTACTACGTCCGCATCACATTGATAAAACTCTCTAAAACGTCCTTTTTGTGGACGATCGGCTCTCCAAACTGGTTGAATCTGGTATCTTTTAAAAGGAAACGTAATATCGTTTTGATGTTGCACTACGTAACGTGCAAATGGCACTGTTAAATCGTAACGTAAGGCTTTTTCAGATATTTTTGAAGTTATTTTAAGGCTATTTTTTTCTGTTAATAAAACTTCGTCAACCTTTTTTAAGTAATCTCCAGAATTTAAAATTTTAAAAATTAAACGATCTCCTTCTTCTCCATACTTACCCATTAAAGTTGATGAATTTTCGAAACTTGGTGTTTCTATAGGTTGAAATCCAAAGTTTTCAAACGCGTGTTTGATCGTATTAAATATATAATTTCTTTTTGCTACTTCGTTTGATGAAAAGTCTCTGGTTCCCTTTGGGATTGATGGTTTCATAGTTAATTATGAATTGTAGGTTATAAGTCATGAGATTTTCTCAAAATCTAAAACCTTTAATTTTTAAACGTTTGTTTTGTGTTACTTAAAAGTAAGCTTTCATAAGAGCGAGATACTTAATCCAACTTGCGTTGGCAAATATCTGAATTTATAGGCGAATTATAAAGCTTTATTTATTCGTTTTAATCGATAAATAGCTGCATTTAACTCAAAGCCTAAAAGCAATATAATTGCGTTTAACCACACAAACAACATTAGTATTAATAATGTTCCTATCGCACCATATAATTGATTATAAGTTGCAAAGTTTGTCACATAAACACCGAATATATAAAATGTAAATAATGATAACACTGTAGTTAATATTGCTCCAGGCGAAAAGAACCTTACTTCCCTTCCTTGTTTGGTTCCGAAACGAAATAATATCGAAACAATTGTAAAAATCATTATTAAAAAAAGCAAACTTCTTCCCCAATAAAAAAAATCTAAATCACTAGTTTCTAACCAACCTATATTGTTAATGCGAGCTAGTGCTAGTTGATAAAAAATAATAGCAACTACGGTTATTATTAAAAAGAAAGACATTAATAAAGAAACTCCTAATGACACGATATAAGTAGCAAACACATTTCTAAATTCGGTAACATGGTAAGAATATTCAAAACCACCAAAAATGGCATTTACCCCGTTGGTCATAAGAAAAATAGATGCTAAAAAACCAAAAGATAACAAGCCTCCGTATTGATTGTTTATGATGTCTTTTAACACTAAATCTACAGCTTCAAAAGTTTCTGGAGGCAATAAATCTTGTATCAACCAAAATAAATTATCTTGAAATCCTTCAATTGGAATATAGGGAATTAACGATAAGATAAATAACATAAAAGGAAAGATTGCCATAAAAAAACTAAAAGCAATTCCTCCTGCCCTTGATGTTAAGGCTCCTTTAACAATACCAATAATATACATTTCTAGCACATCATATAAAGACATACCTTGTAGCATTGGAATTTTAATTGTCTTTCCAAAAACTACTAGTAGATTTAATACTGGTATTTTTTCTAAATTATCCTCTATCTGTTTTGTCATTTATTAAATTTCAAAGGATTTAAAATTCTTATTTAATTAATATTATAAAATATATTAATACTTTATAGTACTTATTGTGTATTGTTGTTTAAATGTAAATTTACACTTGATAAATCACAAAAAAAATTGAACCTCAGGTTACCCTACAACAATATTATATTTTTGCAACAATCCAATCACATTTTCTTTACTAAACTTTGCTCCTTTTAACTTATTTTCTTCAGGGTTTATTGAGAAATTAAAGGCGGTTTTAAAATCTACCTTTTCTAATATTGAGCGATCAAATATGGTACTTTTTAAATCGCACCTATCAAAAAGCGAATTTGTAATATCTGTTTCTGTAAAATCTACCTCCTGTAAATTACAGTTTGTAAACTTTGTGTTTGGAATTTTCAATTGATAAAATGACGAAAAGTTTAATTGACAATCTTTAAAACTAAACTGTAATAAAAACGAATCACATTCATTAAATTTTATACCAATCATTTTACATTTTACAAAAGAAGCCTCTTTAAAAGCCGTATTTGTTACAATAGTATTACTAAAATTACAATCGATAAATTCACATTCTACAAACTGAATATTTGAAGCATGTACGTTCTCGAAATTACAATCCATGAACGTACAATTATCATATTCTCCTTTTATAATTTTTGTTTGTGTAAAATCTACTTTTGTAAACGCCTCACTATCAAAATAATCATTCATTTATTTTAAACCTCTGGCTTTTAGCATTGGTGATGCCTTAGGATCTCTTCCTGCAAAAGTATTATACATTTTAGCGTAATCCATCGTGTTTCCTTTTGATAAAACTTGCTCGCGGAATTTCTGTCCGTTTTCACGCGTTAACAATCCGTTATCTTTAAACCAATCAAAAGCATCGTGACTTAACATCTCTGTCCATAAATAAGAATAATAACCAGCTGCGTAACCACCACTAAAAACATGTGCAAAATATGTAGAACGATATCTTGGCGGAACTTCTGCTATTTTTAATTGCATCTTTTTTAAGGCTTCTTCTTCAAACTTAGCTACATCTTCAATTTTAGTATCTACCGAAATTGTATGCCAATTCATATCTAAACTAGATGATGCTAAGTTTTCAATCATTGAATATCCTTGATTAAAAGTTCCGGCATCTTTAATTTTTTTCAATAATTCTGCAGGTATTACTTCTCCTGTTTTATAATGCACCGCATAATTATTTAAAATGGTTGGGTGCGTTGACCAGTTTTCGTTAAACTGCGATGGGAACTCTACAAAATCTCTCGCTGTACTTGTTCCTGAAATAGATGCATATTGTTGATTACCGAATAAACCGTGTAACGCATGTCCGAATTCATGAAACATAGTTTCTACCTCATCAAAACTAATTAAAGCAGGTTCTCCTTCTGCTGGTTTTGGTGAATTACATACATTATAAACTACAGGTTTTTGATTGCGTAATTTTGATTGTTTTACGAAAGCACTCATCCATGCACCTCCACGTTTACTATCTCTTGCAAAAAAGTCTCCATAAAATAATCCTAATTTAGACCCGTCTTCTTCAAACAATTCATATACTACTACATCTGGATGGTAAACCGGAATATCATTACGCTTTTTAAAAGTAATTCCGTATAATTTTGTTGCGGCAAAAAATACTCCTTTTTCTAAAACATTTGTCAGTTCAAAATAAGGCTTTACTTCTGCTTCGTTTAAATTGTACTTAGATTTACGTACTTTTTCAGCATAATGATTCCAATCGTAAGCTGTTAATTTAAATTCTTTACCTTCTTTATTAATTTCAGCCTGAATTTCTTTAGTTTCTGAAGCAACTTTATCTAAAGCACCTGGAATTAATCCATTAAACATTTCAAAAACTTTTGTTGGTGTTGACGCCATCGTTCCTTGTAAACTCCAACTTGCATAATTTTCAAAACCTAAAATCTCAGCTTTTTTTGCACGTAAGTCAACCATTTTTTTAACCAACTCGCTTGTATCGTATTCACCAACATCTGATCTATGAATAGATTTTTCGAACAACTCTTTACGAACTTCTCTGTTTTCTAAAGTTTGTAACGATGGTTGTTGACTTGTATTAATTAACTGAATTTCAAACTTTCCATCTTTTTCAATCGACTTAATTTTTTCTTCAGAAAATCCTTTTAACCTTTCTTTATCAGCAATAACAACACCTCCTTTTTTACTTGCATCTAATAATTTTTTACCAAAATCATTTGCTAAGCTAGCTATCTCTGAGTTAATTTCTTTTAACTTCTCTTTTTTATCTTCTGACAAATCAGCTCCTGCTTTAGAAAAATTCTTATAATATTCTTTTACCAAATGCTTAGATTCAGCATCTAATTGTAAACTACTTAAATTATTGTAAACAGTTTTAATTCTGGCAAACAATGCGGTATTTAATAAAATATCATCATTGTGTTTAGAAAATTTTGGTGCCAACTCTTTTTGAACCTCTTTAATTGTATCATTTGTATTAGCACCTGCTAATCCATAAAAAACAGCGGTAACTCCGTCTAAAGTTTTGCTACTTTCTTCTAAGCTTAAAATGGTATTTTTAAAAGTTGCTTTCTCTGTATTTTCAACAATTTCTTTAATTGTTTCGTTTTGCAATTTCATACCTTCTAAAATAGCAGGCATAAAATGTTCGTTTTTTATCTTCGTAAAATCTGGCGCACCATAATCTAAGGTGCTTTTAACTAATAACGGATTTTCTAAAGCCATATTCGTTTTTGTTTCTTTTTTAGCTTCTTTAGTATTACATGAAATTGCCAATACTAAGGTTGCTACTATAATTATATGTTTTTTCATTTTGATAAAATTAAATTAATCAACTGCTTTTAAACTTAAATCTAAATTATAAACCGAATGTGTTAAGGCACCTGATGATATAAAATCTACACCGCACTCAGCATACTCACGAATTGTTTCTTCATTAATTCCGCCTGAAGATTCTGTTAAACAAGTATCACCTATTAAGGCAACTGCTTTGCGAGTATCTTCATAATTAAAATTATCTATTAAAATACGATACACACCTTTGTTAGATAAAATTTCTTTAATTTCTTCTAAACTACGCGCTTCAACAATAATTTTAATATCTAATTCTTTATCTGCTAAATATTTTTTTGTTTTAGTAATCGCTGGTGTAATGCCTCCTGCAAAATCGATATGATTGTCTTTAATCATTACCATATCATATAAGGCAAATCTGTGGTTTTCTCCGCCTCCAATTTTTACAGCCCATTTTTCTAATGCACGAATACCTGGCGTTGTTTTACGAGTATCTAACACTTTTGTTTTTGTACCTTCTAATAAATTTGCAAAGAATTTTGTTTTGGTAGCAATGGCACTCATACGCTGCATTGCGTTTAACACCAAACGTTCTGCCATTAAAATAGATTGTGATTTTCCTGACACATAAAAAACAACATCACCATATTTTACTTCATCTCCGTCATTAATTAAGGTTTCTATTTGCAAATCGGCATCAACATAATTAAAAACCATTTTAGCAAATGCTACTCCAGCTATAATTCCGTCATCTTTCACCAATAATTTTGCTTTACCAGTAGCATCCGAAGGAATACAAGAAAGCGATGTATGATCTCCATCGCCAATATCTTCGCGAATAGCATTAGCAATAATTAAATCTAGTTCTTTATTAAATTGTTCTTTTGATATCATATTTTCAATAATTCTGACGTAAAAATACTAATTCGTAGTGCATAATTCATAATTTTACCCCATGAAAATAAAACTAATAGCCATTGGTAAAACTGATGACAAAAATTTGATTCAGTTGATTGATATTTATCAAAACAGATTAAAACATTATGTTAAGTTTGAACTAGAGGTTATACCTGACATTAAAAATGTTAAGAACCTAAGTGAATCTCAACAAAAAGAAAAAGAAGGTGAATTAATTTTGGCTAAACTTCAAAACACTGATCAATTGGTTTTATTAGATGATAAAGGAAAACATTTTACATCTATTGAGTTCTCTAAATATCTACAAAAAAAGATGAATTCAGGTATTAAACAATTAGTCTTGGTTATTGGTGGGCCTTACGGTTTTTCGGATGCGGTATACAAAAAAGCAAACGGTAAGTTATCTTTATCTAAAATGACATTTTCACATCAAATGATTCGCTTATTTATCGTCGAACAGATTTATAGAGGTTTTACAATTCTTAAGAATGAACCCTATCATCATGAGTAAATAAAGAACTTTACAACGTAAATAAAGTTCTTTTAAAAACTTCTATTCTTTTATTTAAAATTTTGTAATTTTGTCGCCCCAAAAAAAGTGTATTAAATTTACAATAAATATATCAAAATGAAAACATTAAAATTTTTATTAACCGCTGTTTTTTTTATCTTTTTCGTTAGTTTACAACAAGTAAATGCTCAAAACGAAATTAAATTATTAAAATCACAAATAGAAGACAAGAAAGATCAAATTGATGCTAACGAAGAAGTTTTAGTTAGTGGTGTAAGAGCTTTAAAACGAGTAACAGCTAACTTAGTAGATTTTAAAAATGGTAAAAATGCTACTAAAGAAGAGGTTAAAAGAAAAGAAAAGATAGTTGCAAGCATGCAAAGTAGGCTAACTAGGTTAAACTCTCAAATCGATAACCAAAAAAGTGACTTAGCTAAAATAGAAGAAAAACTAGCAAAAAAAACTAGAAGAAACACTCCTAAAAAAGCTGAATTAGTTGAGAAAAAAGAAATTGCAATTGATGCTGTAGATAATAGTGTAAACAACACAGTAAGCGAATTAGCTTTACGCAAGAAACAATTAGAAGACGCTCGTTTAAAATTAGAAAATGATCGTAAAGCAAAAGAAATTGCTTATTTAAAGCAACAAGAAACGTTACGTTTAGAGGCTGAGAAATTAAAACAATTAGACAACCAAATTAAGGCTGAAGAAAAATCTATCGTTAAAGAAAAAAGTACTTTAATTAGTGATTTTGAAGATGACATTAGTATTAATGAAGAAATTTTAACTAGTGGTAGAGAAGGTTTAGCTAGAATGACAGCTAAGTTAGAAAAAGCTAAAAAAGACCCATCTACGTCTAAAGAAAGTATTGCTCGTAAAGAAGCTATTATAGTTAAAATTAAAGATCGTTTAATAAAAATACAAGAGGAAATTAATGCTAAGAAATTAGAGTTAAATAAATTAAAAGGTTAAAAAAATTTAGTTATTCCCTTTAAAAAAGTCGAAGTTTAGATGTATCTAAATTTCGATTTTTTTTTAGTTAATACCTCTTCTTATTCTAACACTAAACACTTCAGAATAAAATAAATTCTTTTGTCATGTAAAAGACTCTTAATATTTCTTTGAGCAAAATAAAAATAGTAATTATAAAAATCGATACATTTGTTTACATTAAAAATTGATTAATGAAACTTGTTTTTGCCACAAATAATCTAAACAAACTAGCGGAAGTAAAAAAAATGCTTCCTAAAAACATTGAGCTATTATCTTTAAAGGATATTAATTGTTTTGATGATATTGAAGAAACTGCGATAACTTTAGATGGTAATGCAAAAATAAAAGCAAATCATGTTACCAATAAATTCAATTTTAATTGTTTTGCTGATGATACCGGCCTAGAAGTTGAAAGCTTAAACGGAGCCCCTGGTGTATACTCTGCTCGTTATGCAGGTGAACCAAGTAATTCAGAAAACAATATGCAAAAATTGCTAACTGCATTAAACGGTAAAGAAAATAGAACTGCACAATTTAGAACCTCAATATGTTTAAATTTAAACGGTAAACAGTTTTTATTCAATGGTGTTTGTAAAGGGACTATCTTAACTAAAAAACATGGGGAGAAGGGATTTGGATATGACCCTATTTTTCAACCTCAAGAATTTAAGCAATCATTTGCAGAGATGAGTTCTGAAGAAAAAAATACTATTAGTCACCGTGGATTAGCCATTAAAAAATTAGTTGAATTTTTAAAATCAATCAACTAATTGAAGTCTCTTAAAAAACACACAAAATATTTTATTTTTTTATCAGTTATACTGGTTTTTTTCTTGTTCTTAAATATTAGTTTAGGATCTGTATCAATTCCTATTAATGATATTTTTAATACATTAACTGGTGGTGTTGCTTCTAAAGACAGCTGGCAAACCATTATTTTAAATTTTAGGCTACCTAAAGCTGTTACAGCGATTATGGTTGGTTCTGGTTTGTCAATATGCGGATTATTAATGCAAACCTTATTCCGAAACCCATTGGCTGGTCCTTTTGTTTTAGGTATCTCTTCGGGTGCTAGCTTAGGTGTAGCCTTGCTTATTTTAGGTTCTGGCTTATTTGGCGGTATTTTTGTTTCAATGGCTTTTTCTAATTGGGCGTTAGCAATCGCCGCTAGTTTAGGTTCTTTCTTTGTCTTATTTGCTGTAATTATTGCAGCCAACAAAGTTAGAAACACCATGTCTATATTAATTATAGGCTTAATGTTTGGCTCATTAACATCAGCAGTAATAAGTGTTTTGTCTTACTTTGGTGAAGCCGAACAAATTCAACAATACATGTTTTGGAGTTTTGGTAGCTTAGGCAACTTAAATTGGACAGAACTTACTGTTTTCGGAATTATTTATAGCATTGGTATTTTAGGTACATTTAGCATTATAAAGCCATTAAATAGTTTTTTACTGGGTGAAAATTATGCAAAAAGTTTAGGAATCAATATTAAAAAAAGTAGAAATATTATTTTATTAATCACCAGTTTATTAACCGGTGTTATTACTGCTTTTTCGGGTCCAATTGCTTTTATCGGTTTAGCAGTTCCTCATATTTCTAAAATGATTTTTTCTACCTCTAACCATAAAACACTTTTACCCGCAACAGCTCTTTTAGGTGCAATAATATTACTAATTTGCGATGCTATTGCTCAGCTACCTACAAGCGAGTTTACTTTACCTATAAATGCAATCACGTCTTTATTTGGTGCTCCTGTAGTTATTTGGTTGTTGGTACGAAAAAAGAAAATATATGTATAAACTTGACTGATTCTAAAAAACATATCGTTCTTAATATTCAAAACCTGACAATAGGTTATCAAACAAAAAAGCAACAAACTGTAATTGCATCTGATATTACTTTTTCTGTAGAAAAAGGAAAGTTTGTAGCTTTATTGGGTAAAAATGGAATTGGAAAATCTACATTATTACGCACACTTTCTAAAGTTCAAAAACCGTTAAGTGGAAGCATAAAAATTAATCAAAAAAATATTTCTGATTACTCGCATCACGAACTAGCTACTTCTTTAAGTTTGGTTTTAACAGAGCGCTTACCTCAAAGCCAGTTAACAGTTTTCGAATTAATAGCCCTAGGACGTCAACCATATACAAATTGGATAGATAAATTATCAGCCAAAGATCTTAAAAAAATTCTTTGGGCAATTGAACAAACAGCAATTGAACATTTAAAAGACAAGCGTTTTTATGAGCTAAGTGATGGGCAATTACAACGTGTTCTTATCGCTCGTGCATTGGCTCAAGATACTGACATCATTATTTTAGATGAACCAACTGCTCATTTAGATATTCATCATACCATTAAAATATTCTCACTCTTAAAACAGTTAGTCGAAAAAACAGGAAAAACTATTGTTATTTCTACTCACGAAGTAAACCTTGCTATTCAGTTAGCTGATGAGTTTATTTTACTTTCTGAAAATAAACTTTATAACGGAACATCTAAAGAATTAATCAATCAAAATGCTTTCGAGCTATTATTTCCTAAAGAATTGATAAGTTTTAACAAAACATTAGAACAATTCGTCATAAAGAAAAATTAATTTTACATCTCTGTAACATTTCGTTACTTTTAGATACTAACTAAACCAAAATCTTAATTAAATATTAATGAAAAAATTACTTTATTTAGCAAGTGCTTTTGCATTTGTAGCTTGTGGAGCAAGTAAAGATACCGCTAGCACCGAAACTAATGACGCTACTATAGATTATGCTGCAAAATATGCAAAAACTATTACAGCTAAAGATTTGGGAAAACACTTATTCATATATGCTTCTGATGAGTTTGAAGGACGTGATACTGGTGAACCTGGTCAGAAAAAAGCGGTTAACTATTTAAGAGATTTTTATAAAAGTGAAGGAATTGTATCTCCTTTAGAAAATGACAACTATTTTCAAAAAGTTCCTTCTGCCTACTTAAGTAATAATCGTAGAGGAATGACTTTAAAAGATTCTGAAAATGTTGTTGCTTTCATAAAAGGAACAGAAAAACCAGAGGAGATATTGGTAATTTCTGCACATTTAGATCATGAAGGTGTTAAAAACGGAAAAATATACAATGGTGCTGATGATGATGGTTCTGGTACTGTTGCCATTTTAGAAATTGCTGAAGCTTTCAAAAAGGCTTATAACGATGGTAAAAAACCAAAACGTTCTATTTTATTTTTACATGTTACAGGTGAGGAAAAAGGTTTATTAGGTTCTAAGTATTATACAGAAAATCCTATTTTTCCTTTAGCGAACACCGTTACTAATTTAAATATTGATATGATTGGTAGAGTTGATGACCGCCATAAAGGAAATCCTAATTATGTATATTTAATAGGTGCTGATAAGTTAAGTACTGAGTTACATGAGATTTCTGAAGCAATGAACAATAAATACACAAATGTAGCTTTAGACTATAAATATAACGACGAAAAAGACCCGAATCGTTACTACTATCGTTCTGACCATTATAATTTTGCAAAGAATAACATTCCTGTTATTTTCTATTTTAACGGTACACACGATGATTACCACCAACCAACAGATACTCCTGATAAAATTAACTATGAGATGCTAGAGAATAGAACTCGTTTAGTTTTTCATACAGCCTGGGAACTTGCAAATCGCGAGAATCGTGTAGTTGTTGATAAAGGAGAAACTACAAAGTAAAAAACATATTTTAGTATAAAAAACTCACCAAATTGGTGAGTTTTTTGTTTTTATATCTTTTTGAATAATGAATCTGTAATTCTTTTATTTAACTCCGTTTTTTAGGTTGATAAAAACAACTTCATCAATTGCTTCTTCTAAAAAGGTAATTGCTTTTTTACTTCTTATTCCCGATTTACAATACACAACGAGTGGTTTATCAATCTTTAACTCTATAAATCGATTTTGTAATTCTCCTAAAGGAATATGCTGTCCGTTTATATGATGATGTTCGCGCTCCCAATTTTCACGCACATCCAATAAATTATATTTCGGTAAATTCTTTTGAAGTTCCTCAAAAGTAATTTCATTTTTTATTGCTTTTATTCCGCAGAAAAAATCATAATCTTTTTCTAATGCTGTAATCGCTGTATTAGTTGATTTCTCAAATTTTAAAAGCATTTGACGCATACTTAGCGTATCATACATCAATAATTTATTAGCTAAAACCTCTCCTATTCCGCAAATTATCTTAATAGTTTCATTTGCTTGCAAACCACCAATAATACCTGGTAACACACCTAAAACTCCAATTTCAGAACAGTTTGGAGACTCATCTGGGTTTGGCGGAGTCGGATACAAGCATCTATACGTAGCACTTCCTTTATAATTAAAAACACTTACCTGCCCTTCAAACTTAAAAATAGCGCCGTAGACCAATGGTTTTTTGGTAATTATAGCGGCATCGTTAGTTAAATATCTTGTTGAAAAATTATCACTTCCATCTACAATAACATCATATTTTTCAAACAATGAAATTGCATTTTCTCTCGTTAATTCTTCTTTATATACTTTAAAGTTTACAAACGGATTTAACCTCGATAATCGCTTTGCAGCTGTTTCTGCTTTCGACAAACCAACATCATCAATGGTATATAAAATTTGACGCTGTAAATTACTTTGATCAATAATATCGTCATCTATAATGCCGATTGTTCCGACTCCTACAGCTGTTAAGTATTGTAATACAGGGCAACCCAATCCGCCAGCACCAATTACCAAAACTCTTGCTTGCTTTAATTTTAACTGCCCTTTTTCTCCTATTTTATCTAAAATAAGATGGCGATTGTATTGTTTTTGTTCTTCGTTGGTTAAATCCATTATTTTTCTATTGACTCAAAATGCGCCCAATCTTTCCAAACCACTTCCAATCCTTTAGCTTTTAACATCTTAACAACTTCTTCAGTACTACGCTCATCGGAAATTTCAAACTGCTCTAGTGATTGCGGCTCTACAGTATGACCTCCGGGGTTTGTTTTAGATTCCGCACTGATTGATGTAGCTCCTAAATTAACAATATTATTTCTAAAAATTTCACTTTCCCTAGTAGACATCGACAACTCTAAATCTTCATCAAATAAACGAAAAGCACATATCAATTGTACTAAATCCGCATCAGTCATCTCTACTTTTGGTTCTAATCCGCCAGAATGAGGTCGTAACCTCGGAAAAGAGATAGAATACTTCGTTTTCCAATATGTTTTTTGTAAATATTTTAAATGTAAGGCAGTAAAAAAACTATCGGCACGCCAATCTTCTAATCCGAATAAAGCACCTAAACCTATTTTATGAATCCCTGCTTTTCCTAATCTGTCTGGCGTATCTAAACGATAATTAAAATTAGATTTTTTTCCCTTCGGATGATGTTTCTTATACTCATCTCTATGATATGTTTCTTGATAAACTAATACAGCATACAATCCCGCTTCAATTAAAGATTCATATTCATGCTGATCTAAAGGTTGCACTTCAATCGTAATATTTGAAAATTGTGACCGTATTAATTCAATTGCATTTTTAATATAATTAACACCAACTGTTTTATTTGCTTCACCAGTAACTAACAATATATGATCGTAGCCTTTTTGTTTTAAGAAAGCTACTTCTTTTAAAATCTCTGAATCTGTTAACGTTCGTCTAGGTATTTTATTAGTCATACTAAAACCACAGTACGTACAAATATTTTGGCATTCGTTACTTAAATACATGGGCGCATACATTTGTATGGTATTCCCAAATCGTTTTTTTGTAAGTAAACTACTTTTTTGAGCTAATTGCTCTATATAAGGTTGTGCTGCAGGAGATATTAACGCTTTAAAATCTTCTAAATCGATTTTATCTTTTGATAAAGCGCGCATCACCTCATCAGTAGTTTTATCAAAAATACTGTTTAAGGTATCTTCCCAGTTATAAGTATCAAAAAGTTCTTTAAAATTACTCATAATTTAATGTTATAATACTATTATCATCATTGAGAATAAAATGGAATGAAGCAATTTCTATAATACTGTAAATGACAACTTCGTTATTCTTCTTCGTAATGACATTAATTTAAAAACGATGTTAATGGGCTACTTGCTGCGGCTTGTTTTTGAACAGGTGCTAGTTTTGCTTCATACGCCATTCTCCCCGCTTCAACTGCCATTTTAAATGCTCTTGCCATTGCTACTGGGTTTTTAGAAACAGCTATCGCAGTATTTACTAAAACCGCATCCGCTCCTAATTCCATTGCATAGGCAGCATGTGATGGTGCACCAATACCAGCATCTACAATTACAGGAACGTTAGATTGCTCGATAATAATTTCTAAAAAATCTTGCGTTCTTAATCCTTTATTACTTCCAATTGGTGCGCCTAATGGCATTACACATTGTGTTCCTACATCTTCTAAACGTTTACATAAAATAGGATCAGCATGAATGTAAGGCATTACCACAAAACCAAGTTTCACTAACTCTTCTGCTGCCTTTAAAGTTTCAATAGCATCTGGTAATAAATATCGTGGGTCTGGATGAATTTCTAATTTTACCCAATTTGTACCTAACGCTTCTCTAGATAACTCTGCCGCAAATACAGCTTCTTTTGCGGTTCTTACTCCAGATGTATTAGGTAATAAATTAATATGCGCATGGTTTAAATGCGTTAAAATATCATCCTTTTCATCTTTAACATCTACTCTTTTTAAAGCAACAGTAATTAATTCACTTTCTGATGCTAATAAAGAAGCACTCATTAATTCTGAAGAACTAAACTTTCCTGTTCCTGTGAATAATCTTGAGTTAAATTCTTTATCTGCTATTTTTAATATATTATTCATTCTTTATTTTTAAACTACTTATCATCCATTTTATACACTTGTTCTTGTGTACTTGGTGCATTTAATATTTTATGAAAAACAGGAATACTTGTAAAGTCATTGGTAATTGCTCTAGACGCTGCTACACCATAAATACCTGAATGTACAATTGCTGCAACATCATCTAAAGTAATACCACCAATAGCGATTATTGGCGTTTCTGTATCTAGTCCTGTTAGTATTTTTTTGTAACCTTCTATTCCTAAAACCGGACTTAAATTTTTCTTAGTTTCTGTAAAACGAAAAGGCCCTAAACCTATGTAATCTACTTTTTTATTTAGTAGTTTTTTACAATCTTCTAAAGTATTTGCAGTTCCGCCAATACTATAAAACTTACCTAAATATTCACGAACTTTTAACGGACAAGCATCTGATTTACCTAAATGAACTCCATCTGCATTGACTTCTTTTGCTACTTTATAATGATCGTTTATAATTAATCGTGTTTGAAAATGACTTGTAATTTCTCTCGCCTCTTTAGCTGTTTCTAACAACGTTTTAGGATCTGTTTTTTTTAATCGAAGTTGAACCCACTCTACTCCTGAAGCACATGCTTTTTGAATATTATCTAAATGATCTTGAGGTGTTTCTCCTTGTGTTATATACTGTAATTTACTTATCATGTTTTATAATTTTAGAAGTTATAGAATTTAAGAAATACAGGGGTTAAGTTTCCTAACTGATACTTTTCTCTCTAGTTGTCTTAATCTTTTTTAACTTTTACTAATAATACTTCTGCAGTATGCGTTTAACATTTTACTTACCTCTTCTAATAGCTCTTTTTCTTGTTTAACTTCCTTAACATATTCTAAATCTTTCGATAGAATTAAAAAATATCGACATTCTTCTAAAGAAGCTTGTGAGATATTATAAAAACGCAACTTTTCTTTATTACTTAATCTTTTATAGCCTTCAGCTATATTTGCTGTTATTGATACTGCTGCTCTTCTAAATTGTGATGTTAATCCATAAACTTCTTCTTTAGGGAATTGCTTTGATAATTTATAAACCAACAAAACAAACAAGTGTCCTTTTTGCCAAACTAATAAATCTTCAAAGGTTTTTGTCTTTTCCATATTATTCTTTTTTACTTCTTAACTTCTACAATTCTTCAACTTCTTAACTTTCTATAACATTAGTTACAAACGAACATGAACTCCTAACAAGGAATCGTTCGAGTTTAAAAATTGTTCTGTATATCGTTTTGTGTTTTTACAAGCATCTTCTAAAGAAAATTCTAACGCTAAGTTAGCCGCTAATGCGGATGATAAAACACAACCACTTCCGTGTTTTTCGAAAACAGTATTTGCAATAGGCGGAATATTTAGTTTTACAATTTTACTATAATACACTTCATCCCATCCTTTTTTATCTTTTCTGTGTCCGCCTTTTAAATAGATATTTGTTTTATCTGATATAAATTCAATAGTTTCTTCAATATTTTTATCAGGAAACAAAGCTACTATTTCATTATAGTTTGGTGTAACAAAATCACAATCTTCTAATACTTTTTCGAGTATTGTTAAATTTTGACTTGTATGAAAATTAAATCCTGCACTCGCTTTTAAAACCGGATCTAAAACTATTTTTATCTTCGGGTTTAATTGTTTTAAAGTTTGAATTACTTCTAATAAAACATCCCAAGATTCTATAATTCCTATTTTTACTACGGATATTGAAAATCGTTCAAAAAGCGTTGTTATTTGCGAAAGAATAACTTCTTTTTCAATCCAAACACAACTTTTAAAATCAATATCATTTTGAATAGTTACGGCTGTACATACTGATAATCCGTATAAACCATGCGCTTCAAATGTTTTAATATCTGAAGTGATGCCTGCGCCACTTGATGGATCTAAACCTGCAATGGTTAGTATGTAGTTGTTTTTACTCAATATGCTATTTATTTTGATTTGTTTCTGATAACAATAGTTAATATAAAAATGTTCTCGATATTTTTTTATTCCGTTATCACTTTATAAAAACACTCGAACTGACAAACGAATAAAACTACTTCACCTTGTTTTCTTCTTGAAAACTTTTTATTCGTCATTGCGAATGAAATGAAGCAATCTATTATTCCACTAACAGATTACATCGTCGTTTCCTATTCTTTAACTCATTTTTAGTTTTCGCCTGCGCTCGAACAGACAAACGGACAAAATTATTGAGTTAAACAATTTTTATATTGATGCTTTATCTCTCTAAAACTTTCAACCGGATTTTCAGCATTCCAAACGCCACCTAAAACACCAATTCCTTTAAAACCTAACTCGATAGTTTGTGCAATGGTTTCTTTATTAATTCCGCCCATTCCTACGATTGATTTATCGATATTATTTACATTAAAACCTCTTCCTTCATATCCTTTTTTAGAAATGGATGAAAAAACTGGACTCAATAAATGATAATCAAATTCGATATCACAATCAGCTAATTCTTTAGGTTCATGAAAAGAACTACTCATCGTTTTACCCAACATATTTAATCCTATAAAATACCTGTTTCCGTTTTCTAAAGCATCCCGTCTTTTTTGTTCTTGAAAATGGATTCCTTTTAAATTAAATTCATTCGTTAATTCATGAAAATAATGTACGATTATCTTATTATGATATTTTTTATCAATTTTATTTAAATATGAAACATGTGCTTCTAAATTTTTAAACGGTTTTCTTAAATGATAATATTCTAAACCTGCTTCAAATAATTGATGTAGTATTTCAATTTCGTTTGCTACATCTTTTTCTGGCGCTATAAGTACAATCATATTCCTTTAATTTAGTCGCTATTAGTTTGGCTGTAAAAATAACCTAATTTAATCTTGAAATAGCAGATTTACCTTATCGTTTATTCCTTGTTATTACGGTTACTTTTTTTCGGGTTAGGGATTGCAGTGGCATCCTTTTTTATTTTATTTTTAAATAAAAAAGATAAAACGGAAAGCCCGACTACGCCTTTTTTCAAGGCGTAGGAACCTCCAAATTATTTTATAAATATACCTCTGATCCTTTTTCTTTAAACTCTTTCGATTTCTCTTCCATTCCTTTTTGGAAGATTTCATTATTCTCATCAATTTCATTTTCAGCCGCAAAATCACGCACTTCTTGTGAAATTTTCATAGAACAAAATTTTGGACCACACATAGAACAAAAATGTGCAATTTTTGCTCCGGCTGCAGGTAACGTTTCATCGTGATACTCACGAGCACGCTCTGGATCTAATCCTAAATTAAACTGATCTTCCCAACGGAATTCGAAACGCGCCATACTCAACGCATTATCTCTATGCTGAGAACCTGGATGCCCTTTGGCTAAATCGGCTGCATGTGCCGCTAACTTATAGGTTACCACCCCTACACGTACATCTTCTTTATTAGGTAAACCTAAGTGTTCTTTTGGTGTTACGTAACACAACATTGCGCAACCATACCAACCAATCATTGCCGCTCCAATACCTGAAGTAATATGATCGTAACCTGGTGCAATATCAGTTGTTAAAGGACCTAAAGTATAAAAAGGAGCTTCGTCACAAACTTCAATTTGCTTCTCCATATTTTCTTTAATCATGTGCATTGGCACGTGCCCAGGTCCTTCTATAAAACACTGAACTTCATGTTTACGAGCAATCTGCGTTAACTCTCCCAACGTTTCTAACTCAGCAAATTGTGCTTCGTCATTTGCATCAGCAACTGAACCAGGTCGTAAACCGTCTCCTAAAGAAAAAGCAACATCATACTGTTTTAAAATTTCGCAAATATCTTCGAAATGCGTATATAAAAAGCTTTCTTTATGATGCGCTAAACACCATTTTGCCATAATTGAACCTCCTCGAGAAACAATACCTGTAACACGTTTTGCCGTCATTGGTACATAACGTAATAATACTCCGGCGTGAATGGTAAAATAATCTACTCCTTGCTCAGCTTGCTCAATTAAAGTATCACGGAAAATCTCCCACGTTAAGTCTTCTGCAACTCCGTTTACTTTTTCTAAAGCTTGATAAATTGGCACGGTACCAACTGGCACTGGTGAGTTACGAATAATCCATTCGCGAGTTTCGTGAATATTTTCTCCGGTAGATAAATCCATAATATTATCTGCTCCCCAACGACATGCCCAAACAGCTTTTTCTACTTCTTCTTCAATAGATGATGTAACAGCTGAATTACCAATATTTGCGTTTATTTTAACTAAGAAGTTACGCCCTAAAATCATAGGTTCGGCTTCTGGGTGATTTATGTTTGACGGAATAATAGCTCTACCTCTTGCAACTTCTGAACGGACAAACTCTGGTGTAATTTTGTCTGGAATAGAAGCTCCGAAATGTTCTCCTTTATGTTGCTTTCTTATTTCGGTCATTTCATCTATTCGTTGATTTTCACGAATAGCAATGTATTCCATTTCTGGTGTAATTATTCCTTTTTTAGCATAATGTAATTGCGTTACATTTTGTCCTTTTTTAGCACGCATTGGCTTTTTAAGTAACTTAAAACGCATGTGATCTAAACTTTTATCATTTAAACGCTCATTACAATATTCTGATGAGTATGAATCAAGTTCTTCAACATCACCACGTTCTTTTATCCAAGATTCACGAATACGCTCTATACCGCTATGAATATCGATTTCTTTATTAGGGTCAGTATATGGTCCCGAAGTATCGTAAACGGTAACTGGCTCATTTGGCGTTTTCTTTTTGGTCATTGAATCTACCGTGTCACTTAACGAAATTTCACGCATGGCTACTTTAATTTGCGGGTGAATTTTACCGTTTACGTAAATTTTTTGCGAATTCGGAAACGGGTTTCTTGTAATTCCGTCTTGCTTTGGTGCTGTGTCTTTATTCTTCATCTGCTACTTAGTGTTTGTTTATTTATTTTTAACGTTAAAATCATCCTCCTTGAGTTGATTTTATGATTAAAATATCATCCTTATTTTGAAGTAACGTTAAAGACCAATCTGATCGTTTAATCACAGTACTATTTATAGCAATAGCAATTCCGTTTGTTTGAATTTTTAACAATTCAACAAGCGCTTGTAATGTTACGTTTTCTAAAACTTGATGGTCTTCTCGGTTTACTTTTATAGTAATCATATTTATAAAATATTACTGTAAACCAAATGGTAGTAGCTCGATAAAATTACATCGAAGATAACTTTTCCCTCCGTTGGTGTTAACCAAATCAGGTTCTAAGGATTTTTCTCAAACTAATTTAATAGCTACTCCTAAAGTTTACATAACAAATGTATTATTTTTTTTTTAAAACGAATCTTAAATTCATAAAAAACAAAAAAGCACCCAACAAAGTTGAATGCTTATACCATACTGATAATTATAAAGTTATAACTTTTGTATTTCTTTTGTTACTTCTTCAAGTACTTTAAATGCCGTTTCTGCCATTTTATTTCCTTTTAAATCTAACAATGGGTTTACTTCCACAAATTCTACACAAGCTACTTTTTTACTTGTTAGTAAACCATTTATAATTTCAACAATTTCTTTATCATCAAATCCTTTTGGAACAGGAGTACCTGTACCGTATGAAATCATATCACAATCCATCGAATCAACATCAAAAGACACATAAATAATGTCACAATCAGTTAATTTTTCTAAAGCTTCGTTTACACAAAGTTCTAATCCGCGATAGCGAACTTCGGCAACCATATAGTTTTTAATACCATATTTTTCTATTTGCTTTTCTTCTGGCTCTTCAGTATCTCTAACTCCAAAAAACACAATATCTTCAGGTAAAACTTTTTGCCCAGGCATTCCGATATTTTTCATTCTATCCCACAAGTCGGCAGTTTCTCTACTTACATCGTTAATCTGACAATCTAAATTATCGTCTGAAATAGCTGCTCCCAATGGCATTCCATGAATATTTCCTGATGGGGAAGTATATGGTGTGTGTAAATCTCCATGAGCATCAATCCAAACTACCCCAACTCTTTTATTTGGGTTCGCTGCCTTAACTCCGCTTATAGTTCCTAATGCAGACGAGTGATCTCCTGAAAGAACTATTGGAAACTTACCTTCTTGTAAATTTACTTTTACGTGGTTACTTAATCTTTTACATT
>CAXHZZ010000013.1:0-38645 GCA_964021635.1 uncultured Tenacibaculum sp. | reverse complement strand
TTTTCTTTAAAGAATCTAAAGATGCTAATAAATTAATTGAAGAATTTATGTTATTGGCAAACCGAAAAGTAGCTGAATTCATTGGTTTTTCTAAAGGAAAAGAAACAAAAAATACATTTATTTACCGTACACACGATGAACCAAATATTGATAAATTAGCCTCTTTACAGAATATTATTAATAAATTTGGTTATAAAATTGATACAGAAACTAAAGAAAAAACATCGCAATCTTTAAATAAGTTATTAGCTGATGTTCAAGGAAAAGGAGAAGCCAATATGGTAGAAACTTTAGCAATCCGTTCTATGAGTAAAGCAGCTTATACTACTCAAAATATTGGGCATTATGGTTTAGCTTTCGATTATTATTCTCACTTTACTTCACCAATTCGTCGTTATCCAGATGTGATGACGCATCGTTTATTACAACATTATTTAGATGGCGGAAAGTCTCCAAAAGCAGAAGATTATGAAGTAAAATGTAAACATTCTTCACAAATGGAAGAAATGGCTGCAAAAGCAGAGCGATCTAGCATAAAATATATGCAGATTAAATATATGAAAGACCATCAAGATGAAGAATTTGAAGGTGTAATTTCTGGTGTAACCGAATGGGGAATTTACGTAGAAATTTCTGCCAATAAATGTGAAGGAATGGTTAGAATTAGAGATATAAAAGATGATTATTATATTTTTGATGAAAAGCAATATGCGATTGTAGGGCAATCTTCAAAAAATATAATTCAATTAGGAGATAAAGTTGTTGTAAAAGTTAAAAACACCGATTTAGAACGTAAACATTTAGATTTTCATTTAATTTCGCATTAATTTTAGTCTGTCACAATAAATTTTAATATACGTCTTTATAGTATTGGTATTATTTTTGATTCTACCTTTAATTAATAAAATTAAAAATGAAAAAATTAGTATTTATATGTTTGTTTTTGATATCTTTTTTAGCGGTAGCACAAACAACATTAACAAAGAAATTAGGAGATTTTTCTACAGTAAAAGTATACAATGGTATTGATTTAGAATTGGTTAAATCTGATGAAAATAAAATCATTGTTACTGGTGAAAAAACTGATAAAGTAAGTATTAAAAATAAAAATAATACTTTAAAAATAGCTTTGACTTTTCCTGAAACAACTGCAGATGGTAAAGTAAAAATTACGCTTTATTATACATCACTACTAGAAACTATTGATGCTAATGAAGGTGCAACTATTACTGGTAAAAAAATTGAACAATCGCAAATTGAAATTAAAGCCCAAGAAGGCGCTTTTATTAATATGGTTGTAGATGTTAAGCATTTAATGGTAAAAAGCGTATCAGGTGCTGTTATTAAGCTTTCAGGTACAACAAAGAATCAAACTGTAGAGGCTAACTTAGGAGGAATTTATCACGGATACAATTTAGCTGTCAGTGATTTAAATTTTGTTCGTGCAGGTTCTGGATCTAAAGTAGAAGTACAAGCTGGTGAAACTTTAGATGCAAAAGTTTCTTTTGGTGGTTCTATTTTTTATAAAGGAACTCCAGAAGTTTTTAAAGATAAAAAAGTAATAGGTGGTGTAATTGAACAGAGAAGTTAATTTAGTATCTTTGTACTATTAAAAATAAGAACAAATGAATTCATTAAATATTTTTTTAGCAATACCAGGAGGTGCTTCTATAGCATTAATTGTGGTAGTTGTATTATTATTATTTGGAGGTCGTAAAATACCAGAATTAATGAGAGGTCTAGGAACAGGTATTAAAGAGTTTAAATCGGCTACTAAAGAGGAAGAAGATGAACTGACAGATAAAGTAGAAGAAAAAAAATAATTTTCTATATAATTAAATTAAAAACCGAAACTAATTATAGTTTCGGTTTTTCTTTTTAAATTTTTATGGCCGTACCAGAGGCTGTAACCATTAACATGCCACCATTTTTACCTACGGTTTCATAATCTAAATCTACACCTACAATTGCGTCAGCACCTAATTGTTTAGCGCGTTCTTGCATTTCTCTTAAAGATGTATCTTTTGCTTCGCGTAAAACCTTTTCATAAGAACCTGAACGTCCTCCTACAATATCTCTTATTCCAGCAAAAAAGTCTTTAAATATATTAGCACCAATAATGGTTTCACCACTAACAATTCCTAAATATTCTTTAGCTGGTTTGTTTTCTATGGTATGTGTTGTAGATATTATCATAGTTATTCCCCTTTTTTAAGCTGTTTACTTTCCTTCATACTCTCCCCTATTTGATTTGTAGCTGCAAAACTAGCAACCATATCATTTAACATAGAACTAGCTGCATTTGGGTTATTTGGTAACAAAATTAAGTTACTGTTAGTATCTGCACCAATTGATTGTAAGGTATCATAATGTTGTGTAATTACAATTAAAGCTGATGCTTCTTGTGAATTAATACCAGCTCTGTTTAAAACTTCTACAGATTCTTCTAAACCACGAGCAATTTCGCGTCGTTGGTCAGCAATACCTTGTCCTTGTAAACGTTTACTTTCAGCTTCTGCCTTAGCACGTTCAACAATTAAAATACGTTGTGCATCTCCTTCATATTGTGCAGCAGTTTTCTCTCTATCTGCAGCATTAATACGATTCATTGCCTCTTTTACTTGAGCATCTGGGTCAATATCAGTAACCAGCGTTTTAATAATATCATAACCATAAGTCATCATTGCTTCGTTTAACTCAGATTTTACAGCAATAGCAATATCATCTTTTTTAACAAATACATCATCTAACCTCATTTTAGGTACTTCTGCACGCACAACATCAAAAACATAAGATGTTATTTGATCATGTGGATAATCTAGCTTATAAAACGAATCATAGACTTTGTCTTTAATAACTTTATATTGAACGGATACTTTTAATTTAACAAATACATCATCCAACGTTTTCGTTTCAATTATTACATCTAATTGTTGAATTTTTAAACTCAACTTACCTGCAATCCTGTCTACTAAAGGAATTTTTAAATGTAATCCTGATTGACGAATACTATGAAACTTACCAAATCGCTGTATAATAGCTGCGGTTTGTTGTTTTACTGTAAAAAATGATGAAAAGAAAATAATGATTCCGAAAAAAATAACGGGATACAAATAGATTGGCATAGTTTTTATTTTTAATAGTTAGTTTTTGTTAAAGATACAATAATATCTACTTTATTTATTTGACTCTATTTTTATAAATTGTTACAACTTTTATTTTAAAAGTTATATTTGCTAAAAATCAATTATATGGAACTTATTCAACAAAATGCAACAGAAATTTTAATTTTACTTTTTTTAATTGTTACTTTCTTACAATCGGGTATTGATAAAGTTACAGATTGGAATGGTAATGTAAATTTTATTAAAGATCATTTTAAAAATTCTCCTCTTAAAAATTTAGTGCCACTATTACTAGTTGTTATTTTAGTGATGGAGCTAATTGCCGGTGCTTTTATGTTTATTGGAGTATTTAATTTAATAACTACTGGTGACACAGCTTTATCTTTATTAGGAGTACAAATTGCGGCATTATCATTAATCTTTTTACTTATTGGGCAACGTTTAGCAAAAGATTATGCAGGCGCTATGACATTAGCTGTTTATTTTATAATTACCATTTTTGGTATGTATTTACTAAATGGTTAACTAGTTATATGAGTTAATATTTTTATTTATCAAGTTAAATTTTAATTTAAAGCTATTATAAATTTGTATCAAACTTAAAAATATCTCAGTATGAAAATTAAATTAGCAATAATTGCCTTAATAATATCAGCATCAATACAAGCTCAAAATTTTGGAATTAAAGGGGGATTAAATCTATCTAATCTTACAAATTTTGATAAATCTTTTGAAGATGAAGTAGAATCAGAAAGTATTAGAACATCTTTTCATATCGGTTTTTATAACGAAATTAAGGTAACCGATCGTTTTAGTATTCAACCTGAGGTTTTATATTCATCACAAGGTGTAAATAATGAGGCTAATGGTATTGATGGTAAAGTGCAGTTAGATTATATTAACATACCGGTTATGTTAAAATTTTATTTAGCTGATTCATTTTATTTAGAGGCTGGTCCGCAAATTGGATTTCTTGTAAACGACAAAATTGAAGTCGGAGCTCTAAATTTTTCTGATAACGATGATGTTTTTAATAAAGTAGATTATTCTTTAGATCTTGGTTTAGGTTTTAAAATATCTGAAAACGTTTCTTTAAACGCAAGATATGGTTTTGGTCTTAACGGAGTTTTTGATAGCTCAGATAACTACGAAGATAATAACCCAAAGAATAGTGTATTTGCAGCCTCAATAGCTTTCGGATTATAATAAATTTTAATTATTGTATTTAGTATTAATATAATAATTACTTATAAAAAACCTCTTAAAATATCAATTTTAAGAGGTTTTTTTATATTTTGTAATGTAATTGTATGTTTTTTAGATTTAAATCGATTAAAATGCTATTAAAAATCGTTTTAGTTGTTTTTTATGATATAAATCAAAGAAGAATATTCACCATTTCTTTTTGCTTTTAAATTTGATCTTAAACCAGTGAGAAAAGCATTAATTGGTCTTGATTTTTTTGATTTGTATTTTTCTGATAAAAGCGAAACATAAAAAGCATCAAACTTCATTGGAAGTATTTTTTCTACGGTCATATCAATATCAGAAAATAATTTTTTTATAGACGTTTTAGAAAAATGCCACAAATGTCTTGGTACATCATAAGCTGCCCAAAATTCTTTATAACGGTTTGCATCATAACTTTTAAAATTAGGAACTGCAATTATTAAAACACCACTTGGTTTTAGTAATTTTTTTAATTGATGTGTGTACTCTATTAAATTAGGAATATGTTCTAAAACATGCCAAAGGGTAATTACATCAAATTGTTTTCCTTCATATTCAGAAATATCTTTTTTAAGGTTTATGTTTTTTCTCTTGGCAAATTTCCTTGCTTTATCAGAAGGTTCTATTCCATTAATTTGCCAATTATTATTTTTACATATTTTTAAAAAATCACCTGTCCCCGCGCCTACATCTAAAATTGATTTATCATCTGTATTAAAAGAGTTAATTAATTTTAATTTCTGCTTTAGTGTATGATTTTTTACTAATTGATATACGCTTTCAAAAAGTGTTTTCTTACTATCGGTATGTGAAATGTATGATTCACTCGCATAATAACTTTCTAGATTCACTGGTACAGGTGAAGTAACAAGCATATCATATTCCTTATTATACATTACTTCATAACTCTCATCAGAAACTGTATAATCTATACAGTTTAATAACGGAGTTAGGTTTTTATAAAGTGCTTTTTCTGTATTCAATTCCTTTCTTTTTTATAGATGTTCCATGTGGAACATGATGTAATGTTATTGCAATATTACGTAAAAAAGAAAAACGCTCCACATGGAACGTTTTTCTTTTTATTATTAATTTGATATTCTTATCTACCCATGTAAACTAAAAGCACAGAAATATCACTTGGTGAAACCCCACTTATTCTGCTTGCTTGAGATATTGAAGTAGGTTGAATACTTTTTAATTTTTCTCTAGCTTCAATTGATAATGAATGTACTTTATCATAATCGAAATTTGCAGGTATTACAACTTTCTCTAATCTGTTTAATTTATCAGCATTGCTTTTTTCTTTATCTATATATCCCGAATATTTTAAATGAATTTCTGTTTGTTCTATTACATCAGTATTCATTTCGTTTTCTTCAATATAGTTACGTAATTTATCAATGCTGTTAAAATCGCTTAAACTTAATTGAGGACGAGTTGCTATCTTTATTAATTTCATTGTTTGGTTAACAACAGATAATCCCTTGGCTTCTAAAATCGGATTTATATCTTCTTTCTTAACACTTAAGTTTGTAATAAAGTGAATCAGTTTATCTGTCTTCTCCTTTTTCTCTATTACTCTTTCTAATCTTTCATCAGAAGCTAACCCTAATTTATGACCAATTGGAGTTAATCTTAAATCTGCATTATCTTGTCTTAATAGTGTCCTGTATTCAGCACGAGAAGTAAACATTCTATATGGTTCTTCTGTTCCTTTGGTAATTAAGTCATCAATTAAAACACCAATATAAGCTTCACTTCTCTTTAGAATAAAAGGTTTTTTATTTTGTGTTTTTAACGCGGCATTTACACCAGCCATTAAACCTTGTGCAGCTGCTTCTTCATAACCTGTTGTTCCGTTAATTTGACCGGCGAAGAATAAATTCTCGATTAACTTAGTTTCCAAACTATGTTTTAATTGTGTTGGCTGAAAGAAATCATATTCAATTGCGTATCCGAAACGTAAGAATTTTACATTTTCAAATCCAGGAATATGACGAATTGCTTCGTCTTGTACATCCTCTGGCATAGAAGTAGAAAACCCGTTTACATAAATTTCAACGGTATTCCAACCTTCTGGTTCAACAAAAACTTGATGACGATCTTTATCCGCAAAACGATCAATCTTGTCTTCTACTGAAGGACAATATCGTGGTCCGGTTGATTTAATTCTACCATTAAACATTGGTGAACGATCAAAACCAGTACGAAGTATATCATGTACTTTTGTATTGGTGTGTGTTAAATAACACGAACGTTGTGTTGTTAATTTTTTAATATTTGGTAAATAAGAAAACTTCTCTGGATTTTCATCACCAGGTTGTTCAGTCATTTTAGAAAAATCTAAAGAACGGGCATCAACTCTTGGTGGAGTTCCTGTTTTCATTCTACCAGATTCAAATCCTTTAGCAACTAAATCTTCTGTTATTCCTGTTGAAGCTCCTTCACCTGCTCTACCACCACCAAATGTTTTTTCACCTATATGAATCAATCCATTTAAAAAAGTACCAGCAGTAATAATAACAGTCTTAGCTTTTATTTCTAATCCTAAAGCTGTTTTTACACCAACAATTTTATTATCAACAAAAGTTAATCCGTTAACAGAGTCCTGGTAAAAATCTAAATTATCGGTTTTTTCTAACATGTTTCTCCAACACTCTGCAAATTGCATTCTGTCTGACTGTGCTCTCGGACTCCACATTGCTGGTCCTTTCGATTTATTAAGCATCTTAAACTGAATAGCAGTTTTGTCGGTTACAATAGCACTGTAACCACCTAATGCATCAATTTCACGCACTATTTGTCCTTTAGCAATACCACCCATTGCCGGATTACAACTCATTTGAGCTATATTCTGAAGGTTCATTGTTATTAATAAAGTATGTGCACCCATGTTGGCACTTGCTGCTGCAGCTTCACTACCAGCGTGTCCACCACCTACTACAATTACATCGTATGTTGTATTAAATAAACTCATTTTTATATGCTGTTCCACGTGGAACGATTTTAGTTTTCGTTTAAAATTTTTAAAGAATCGTTTTCTTTAGTACGCATTATTTGTTTCTCTTCATCAGTTTTATCCTTGTATTTCATGTAATGTAAAACACCATGAATAATAACTCGATGCAATTCGTTTTCAAATAAAACATTAAACTCTTTTGCATTTTCTTTTACTCGTTCGATAGAAATAAAGATATCTCCTCCTACTAACTTACCTAATGTATAATCAAAACTAATGATGTCGGTTAAGGTGTCGTGTTGTAAAAATTCAACGTTCATTTTATGTAAATAAGTGTCATCACAAAATACATAGTTGATTTCTCCTAATTCAAATTCTTCTTTCTCTATGCAGTTCTGAATCCACTGTGAAGTTTTTTCTTCATCTTCTAATTGAAATTCGGTTTCGTAATTAAATACAATCATACTTTAATTTATGTTGTAATAAAAATAATTTAAATCTATTACTTGTTGTTTTTAGGAAGGTTAAAATACTCTTGAACCTTCTTTTTATAATCAGGGCGCAAAGGTAATGATTGTCTGTTTAATATCTCTGTCTGGTTATAGAACAACTTCTTAAACTTTAATTCCTTAGCCCTTTCTTTATTATACTCTTGTAAATTGGTATTTGATTTACGTTTTTTATCACGATTTTGTTCGAATGTAGCCTTCTCTAATTTTAGTAATTCATAGTTTAATTGTTGCATTCGGTTAATGCTTTGCTGTGTAAAACCTTTTTCTAAAATATCGTTCTCTAACTGTTCCATTTCCTTAAGCGCTTTTTTAGCTTTACCATTACCATTTTTACCTTGGCCAATGGCATCTTTTAATTGCTGTCTTAATTCCGATTGTTGTTTATATATTTCATACAACTCACCATTTAAACCTTCTCCTTGCTCACCGCTCTCGCTTTCTTTATTTCCTTTCTCCCCACCTTTTTTACCGTCTTTTCCATCTTTAGGTTTACCGCCTTCTTTCTTTTGCATACCCTCTTGCATCTTCTTCATTAAAGCACTTTGCTTTTTTATAATGTCTGGCAAGCTAAAAGATTTCCCTTTTCCTTTTCCACTACTAGGTTTTGGGTTTTGCATAGCATCTAGCGTATTGCTTAACATATCTGCTAAAGTGTTTGCAGATGTCATTATATAACGCTGATTTGTTATTCCGTTTTGAAATTTATTATCGGCAAAATTCTCTAAAGATTCACTTAAATTGTAATGTGCTAACGAAAGTTGATCTTGTACTTTAGATGATATTTTAGGGTTTTTCATTGATAAAACAAATAAGCTATCGTCTATATGTTCAAAATAACTCTTAAGTAAATATTGCTTTTGTAGGTTTTTACCAAAGTTTGGATGTGAAGAATTGGTTGATGAAAACACATTTATTAATGCTTCTTGATCAAAAGAAAATGTAATTAAGTTTTCTAAAACCTGGCGCAAACCTTCCATGTTTTCTTCTTCCATATCAGCACTCATTTCTTGCATAGAGTCTTGCATTTTCTGACTCATTTCTTGCATTTTTTTCGCTGCCTTTTTCTGATTTTCTTTTGACTCAGATTGCTTTTTGTTTGCTATATTTTCTTCTGCTTTGTTAAGTTCTTTTTGAGTTTCATCAGATAATTTTTCCATTGAAGGCATTTCCATCGGAGATTTTAATTTTTCATTATCTTTTTTTAACTCATTAAGTTCTTCCTTAGCTTTCTTAAATTCTTTATTTATTGCCTTTTGTTCGTCGTTTGTTGCTTCCTTTTTTGATAATTCATCTTGTTTTTTTGAAAGTTCATCTAAATCATCCGCTACTTTTTGCATTTTCTGCTCAACATAAAAACGCTTAGTCATTTCTAATATACGTTCTAAACTTCTTTCTTGTTGTTTGTTTTGTTCAGCTAGTTCTTTTGTTTTTTTTATTAAATCCTCCCTGTTAAGTTTCTGAGCTAATTTTTTAAGTTCATCTAATATTTTCTGTTGCTTATCTAGCTTTTTAAGTTCTTCTATTCGTTGTTTTAATACTTCTTTTTTCTCTTGTAAGCTTTCGTTTTTTTCTTTCTTCTCATTAAAATTGTTTTGCAAATTTTGGGTTTGACGTTGCATCATTTGCTTATACTGATCTTGTCTTTTAATTAAATTCTTAATTTTTTTCTGATCATTCCAATTAACATTCTTCTTATTTTGTAGCTCAAATTGAATTTTTTCTAATTCTTTTTTACTTCGTTCTTGTTTATATAATGAGTTTTCTAAGTTATCAATATAGTTACGTTGCTCTTGTAAAAGCTCTTGCTCTATCTCGTTGGTTGTTTTCTGTCGATAAGAAAATTTCTGACTCTTTGCTTTTTTATTTCCGTTTACTGCATCGTTATCAAATACCTGAAAATATAACTCATAATCAACTCCTTTTTTTAGATATAAATCACCAGGAAACTCGCAGAAAAAAGTTTGAATATTATTTTTATTTATAGCAATCTTTTTTAAATCTAAAGCATTGCCAGTATTTTTATCATAGTAAACCAACTCTAATTTATTAAAACCATAATCATCAGAAATTTGTCCTACAAATTGGGCATTACCTCTAGTAATACTATCAATATTAGAATTTACATTTATTAAAGGAAGCTCATCCGTAATAACGGATATAGAAAATTGTAGCTGTTCATAATCTTTTAAACTATTGTTAGAAGTGGTAATTTGATAATTAGTAGTTTTTCTAAGCTGCTTTTTAAATCGAAATTCATCAGTTTTAGTATTGATAAAATTATAACGGTTTTCGTTTAATAATAAGTTAACACTATCTGTTTCAGTTGTTTTAACTTGCCATTCTACAATTGTTCCTTGTGGAACATTTATGTTTCCGGTATTATTTACAGTCTCGTTTTTCTTTTTTGTATAACTAGGATATTTTAGATTCAAAGAAATATTTTGAATAGAAGGTGTTTTTATAACCGCTAAATTAAAGGCTATAGATTCTATACCGTTTGCACTAGCGTAAAAATTAATAGGCTCCTGTACTTCAATAAATGTATATGAAAACAACCCATTGCCTTCATTTTGTAAAAAATATTGTTGTTTGTTAAAATGGATTTTTGCCCTCTCTGGAATAATTTCTCCGCTTGTTTGTATGTAAACTGTAATATCTTTTCCTTTAATAACTTTTAAATTTGTAGTTGTTAAGTTAAAATAAAAAGGTGCAGGAGCTTTGTAAGCAACCGTATGATTTACCATACGATTAAAACTATCGGATAGCTTTCGCGTTGTTCCTGTTATAAATGATAACGCCCAAATAAAGATCGGAATTAAAGCGTATTTTAAGTATTTAATATTGCTGTTAAAATTAACTGCTTTGTTAAATGATATTGGCTGAATTTCATTCGATTTCTGCTCTATACTAGCTAATAATAAATCAGATTTATTATCATTTTGTTTTAGTTGTAATATGTTTAAAAGCTTATCCTTTACCTCTGGAAAATGATTTCCAATAATTTTAGAAGATTCTTCAAAAGAAATTCCTCGTTGTAAACCTATAATTTTAAAAATAGGAAAACATATAAAACGGAAAAATAAAAATAATTCAACAACCACAAACAACCAAAACAAAAAGGTCCTCGCTGAAGGTTTAAGCCATAAAACATATTCTATAAATAAGGTAAAAAATAAGTATAAAACACCTAATGAAATAAATAAAATAACACCTTTTATCAATTCATTTGTGTAGTATTTTTTACTAAACAGTTGTAACTTTTTTTCTATTTTGCTAAAATTCTCCATATCAGTCTATAAAAATACTATATTTAAAAGTAAGTTTAAGTTAAAGGTTTCTGTAAGATTTATTTATTTTTATCTACTAAACAGTAGATATTTCATTTTTAACTTTACTAATAACTATATATCGGATGAAAAAACTAACTACTTTACTACTATTATTTATTTCTTTTAACCTTTTTTCTCAAAGTCCGTGGACTAAAAAGAAGAACGAAACCTATATGCAATTATCATATACATCGATTTCTAATTATGATAAACTATTTGGAAGTCCAGAAATAAATTTAGGTCAAAAAATTTCAGATAACACATTACAATTATATACCGAATACGGTATATCAGACAAAACAACTTTGGTTTTAAATTTGCCTTTTAAATTAACGTCTTCAAATGCAACATCAGCACCAAGTAATAATTCATTAGGTAACGTTCAATTCGGAATAAAACATAACTTTAGTAATAATAAATGGTTGTTAACCGGGCAATTAAATGTTGAAGCCAATACAAGTAATTATGATGCAGTAACTGGTTTAAGAACAGGTTATGATGCTTGGAGTTTTACCCCATTATTTATTGCAGGTAGAGGTTTTAATAATTGGTACGTACAAGCTTTTACAGGTTTTGATATTCGCATAAACGATTATAGTAGCAATTATAAATTAGGAGGAGAGATTGGTTATAAAACATTAAACTGGCTTTGGATTGCTGGTTTTTTAGATGGTGTAGCATCGTTAGATAATGGAGATATTGTATTACCATCAGAAAATTTAAACACAGGTTTGTATGTTAATAACCAAAGTTATGCAGCCTTCGGATTAAAATTAATAGGAGAAATTAATACTAATTTTGGAGCAAACCTTGCGTTTGGTGGAGCGTTTGCAGGTAGAAATGTTGCACAAGCACCAGCAATTAGTTTTGGTTTATATCACAAGTTTTAAACTATCATATACTATATTTAATTACAAAGAGAAGCTTTTATAAAAGCTTCTCTTTTTTCTTTTATCTAATTTCTATTCTCTTTTTATTAAAACTATCTTTGTGCTTTTAAATTAATAAAAAATGACTGACAACGTAAGAGTACGCTTTGCTCCTAGCCCAACAGGACCTTTACATATTGGTGGTGTAAGAACTGCTTTATTCAATTACTTATTTGCTAAAAAATATAACGGAACTTTTGTGTTACGTATCGAAGATACCGACCAAACTCGTTATGTAGCAAATGCTGAACAGTATATAATTGATGCTTTAAAATGGTGTAATATTCCTTTTGATGAAGGACCAGGAAATAATGAGAAGTTCGGACCATACCGTCAGTCAGAACGTAAAGAATTGTATAAAAAATATGCAATTGAATTGATTGAAAAAGGCTGGGCTTATTATGCTTTTGATACAGCAGAAGCATTAGATTCGCAAAGAAAGAATGATGAAGAAAACGGAAAAACGTTTATTTATAATTGGCACAATCGTGCTACGTTAGATAATTCGTTAAATCTTTCTGGTGAAGAAATCAAAAATAAATTAGCAGCAGGTACAAAATATGTTGTCCGTTTTAAAACTCCTCAAGATGAAACTTTGTTATTACAAGACGAAATCCGTGGAACGATTAAGATAGATACAAACACGTTAGATGATAAAGTATTATTTAAGTCAGACGGAATGCCAACGTATCATTTAGCAAATATTGTTGATGATCATTTAATGGAAATAAGTCATGTTATTCGTGGTGAAGAATGGTTACCTTCTCTCCCACTTCATACTTTATTATACCGTGCATTTGATTGGGAAGCTCCAAAATTTGCGCACTTACCATTAATTTTAAAACCAGTAGGTAAAGGAAAATTAAGTAAACGTGATGGCGATAAATTAGGATTTCCTGTATTTCCGTTAGAATATACAAACGAGCAAACAGGCGATGTTTCTCGTGGTTATAAAGAAGATGGTTATTTTAACGATGCATTTATAAATATGTTAGCTTTATTAGGATGGAATCCTGGTACGGAACAAGAAATATTCTCTTTAGAAGGTTTGGTTGAAGCTTTCGATTTAAGTAGAGTTAGTAAATCTGGCGCTAAGTTTAGTCCGGATAAAACAAACTGGTTTAATCAACAATACTTACAACAGAAATCAAATAAAGAATTAACGGAATTATATACTGTTATTCTAAATGAAAAAGGAATAGATACAGATGCAGTTTTTACTGAAAAAGTAGTTTCATTAATAAAAGAACGAGCTACGTTTGTTGCTGATTTTTGGGATTTATCAAGTTTTTTCTTTGTGAATCCTTCAGAATATGACGAAAAAGCATCAAAAAAGCAATGGAAAGATACTACTGGCGAGTTAATGCAAGAATTAACCACAGTTATCGATAAGATTGAAGATTTTACGATAGAAAATGCTCAAACTGATATTAAAGGTTGGATAACGGCTAAAGAAATTGGCTTTGGTAAAGTAATGCAACCATTACGTTTAAGTCTTGTAGGTAAATTAGCAGGACCAGATTTGTTTGATATTATGACAATGATTGGTAAAGAAAATACACTACAACGAATTAACAACGCAATAGTAAAATTATCATAAAAACAAAAATCCCGCTTTAATAAAGCGGGATTTTTGTTTTATATACTATTATTTTTAAAACTGATTATAATAACAAGATGAAGAATTTCCTCCGCGATTAATACCACCACTACTATTCCAATCTAATTTAAAAACCAAACTTAAAGTTCCTTGAATATGAGATCGCATACTTTCATAACTTTCTAAAGAGTGCTTGTAATATAATTGTGGGTTTATTCCTATTTTATCAGTTACCCAATAAATACCTCCAGCACCTATATTAAGAGTTGGCGTCATTTTTCGTTCAGAATCAACAATACTTCCTCCTACAAATACATAAGGGCTAAACTTATCTAACATCGCATTAAAGTTATAACGTAACGAACCATCCATAGAGAAATAGTTAACAGAGTTACTAATAATACCAATATCATTAATTGTATTAAAAGACATAGCACCATCAATAGATAAACGTTCACCAATTGGCATTGTTATACTTATTACAGGTGTTTGAAAAAGATATTGATCACCAATAAATTCAGCATCACTCTCATTAAATTTAGTAACTCCCATTCCAATACCTATTTGCCAAGAATCATTTAAATTTTGAGAGAATAAATGCATAGAACAGCAAAATAGTGTAATTAGTAGTATTTTATTTTTCATAAGTGGGAGGTTTATAATAATAACTTGATTAACCGCAATTTAGTATAAATGTTTTAAATAGCATTTACTTTTTTAATTGCAACTGTAAATGCATCTAAATCATTATTATTCATAACTAAATGAACGGCTTCATCACAAACTTTTTCTACATTATCTGAAGGAAAGTTTAATGCAATAGCAGTTTTTTGCATTAATTTTATTTGTGCTAAATCTACATGTTCATCTGCAAAAACCATTTTTGTTAAACGATATAAACGCTCAATACGTTCATCGTAACTTGCAGGTGGATTTACTGGAAACATTTCTGGGTTTTTTAAGATAATTGCATATTCAGTTTCATCAATATGTAATTTTTTAGCTGCTCTATCTAATAATTTTTGTTCACCTTCGGCAATAATACCATCTGACTTAGCAATTTTTACAACACTAGCAAAGTGCCCAATTTCTTGTTTGTGTTTTCCACTTGAATATAAATCTGATATTGACATTTTTTATGTTTTTATAATTAAATTTAACTATTACTTTTTAATCCAACAAAGATTAAAAAAAAGTTGTGATAAACCTTTTACGAAAGTTAAGAAATAAAGATAATAATTACTATTATTTTTTCTGATAGTTTGATGGTTTTTAATAATTAATTGTAATTTGAATGGCGTAAATTAAATAGATATAAGCCTTTTTTATAAATCAGGTCAGGTATTAAGTGTTTGTAAATATATAATCGATTAAAACATGTTTAAATACGATATTTACTTGTAAAATGAATAAATAGCTCTGCTAATAAAAAAAGAGAATTATTTTTTACTTTATTAAATAATTTTATAAATGAAAAATTTAAAAAGTAACGGTTTACTATTCTTTATTTTTACAACTTATAAATAATAAAGTTTTGTTTACTAATTTATAAGTTGTTTTAAAATTATATTAAATGAAAATTCTACATACTGCCGATTGGCATTTAGGTCATAGATTACATGAACAATCACAATTAGAAGAACAAACCTTGTTTTTAAGTTGGATTGAAAATTATATTATCGATCAAAAAATTGATGTATTATTAATTTCAGGAGATATATTTGATACAGGCTCACCATCTAACCAAAGTTTAGAGATGTATTATAGCTTTTTGGTGAAGTTAAAAGCAACCAGTTGTAAATCTATAATTATTACGGGTGGTAATCACGATTCTCCTGGGACTTTAAATGCACCAAAACACATATTAGATGCATTGTCTATAAAAGTTGTTGGTAAAGCAACAGAAAATATGGAAGATGAAGTTTTTGAAATTCAAATAAACGACGAAAAAATTATCGTTGGTGCGGTTCCTTATTTGCGTGACGGAGATATTAGAAGAGCCGTAGCAGGAGAATCTTTTGATGAGCTTACAGATAAGTATAAAACAGCTTTAATTAACCATTATCAGTTAGTTGCAGCACATTGTGAATTAATAAATACAAGTAATGCGCCCGTTATTGCAATGGGACATTTATTTGCAACAGGCGGTTCTGTTTCAGATAGTGAACAAAATATTTATGTAGGAACTTTAGGCCATATTGGTGCAGCAGATTTCCCTACTTATTTTAATTATATAGCTTTGGGGCACTTACATAGGCCGCAAATAATAGGAGGAAATGATAAAGTACGATATTCTGGTTCTCCAAATATTTTAAGTTTTAGTGAAATTAATTACGATAAAAAAATACTTGTTTTAACTACCAAAAACAATAAAATAAATGTCGTTGAAGATATTGTGGTTCCACGTTTTAGAGAGTTTTATAAATTAACAGGAACCATGACAGATTGTATTGATGAGTTTTCGAATATAACTTCTAATCCTTATAAATTAACACCTTGGGTAGAAATTGTTTTAAATGAAAAAAATACCATAAATACAGAAGAGCTAAAACTAGCTGCTGAAAAATATAGCTTCGAAATATTAAAAATATCTTTAAAAAAGCAACGAAAAACACAAGGAATTGAAGAGTTGCTAGAAAACACTAAATCGATTAAAGAATTATTACCTACAGAAGTTTTTAAACTTAAGTGTGAAGAAATGGATTTTGATTTAAAGGAAAATCCCGAGGTTTGGGATGCCTTTAATGAAGTATTACAAGTTGTTAAAAATCAATAATTATATATTGATATGAAAATATTAAAAATAGAATTACAAAACATAAATTCTTTAAAATCGGATATCCCTATTGTAATTGATTTTGAAAACGAGCAATTTAAAGATGTTGGTTTATTTGCCATTACAGGTTCTACTGGAGCAGGAAAAACTACTATTTTAGATGCTATAACGATTGCCTTATATCATAATGTTCCACGTTTTAGTGGCACAAAAGGTTCGTTGATTGATGTGGTAAGTCACAGTGCAAATAATGCTTTCTCTAGAGTAACTTTCGAAAACAATAATTTTATTTATGAAGCTTTTTGGGGAATTAGAGTTGCTGATAAATCAGGAAAAAAATATAAGAATGCCAAAGAAGAAGTAAGTTTAAAAAACTTAACAACCGATGTTATTATTGCCACTCAAAAACGAGCTTTAATTACACAGGTTCATAAAGTAACTCAGTTAGATTATAATCAGTTTTTACGATCTGTAATGCTTGCTCAAGGTGATTTCGCGTCGTTTTTATCGGCCAAAGGGCCAGATAAAGGTAAGTTGTTGGAGCAAATTACGGGTGAAGAAATTTATAAAAAAATTGGCCAAGGTGTTTTAGATAGAAAATCCAAAGAAGATAAAAAGTTAAAAGATATTCAAGCTAAAATTAATGCCGATGATGTTTTATCAACAGAAGAAAAAACAGCGCTAAAACAAAAAGATACAACACTTACTGTGGATATTAATACTATAGAAAAGGAGTTAAAAGCTACGCAAGTTATAGCAGATTGGTATGTTCAGTTTTATAAATTAACTAAAGAGGCCAAAGAGCATGAAGCAGCTGTTAAAAGCATTGATCTTTATATAAAAAAGCATCAAACAGAACTAGATGCTTTGGCTTTAAATGAAAAAGCAGCACCGTTTAAAGAACTTATTCAGGATTTAAATAGAACAGAAAAAGAACAACTTCAAAAAATAGCAACATTAAAAGATATTGATAACCAATTAGTACAACTAAAACCAACAATTGATGGTTTAGAAAAATTGGTTTCCACAGAAAAATCACTGTTTGAAAAAGCAAATAAAGAATTTTCGGAATGGCTACCAAAATTCGAATTCATTACAAAAATAGACGGGCGATTAAAAAATGAAGTAGCTCAAAAAGAAAAAAATACGCAACAACTTAAAGGATTAACCGAACAAATTCAGGGTTTAAAAGAAGAAGAAAAAAGCATACTCAAAGAAATTACAATAGCGACGACAAAAGTAAAAACAACTACATTGTTTTTAAATAAAAACAAGTTTTTAAAAGAAGTTGCTAATAACATTTCTAATTGGACAAAAGAATTAACAACCTTAAAAGCTAGTAAACAATCTTTAAAGGAAGATTTAGATTTTGTGGAGATAAAAAAGAAAGAAGTTCTAAAAAACACAAATCTTTTAACTACTGAAGTTGAATTATTAGCTAAAAAATCAACAGAAATTGCAACGGTAGAAAAAGAATATGTTAATATTTCAGATGAATTAGCTAAAAAAGATATTCAGCAGCTTTTAAAGAATAAAGAAGAGTTACTGATACAAAAAGAAAATTGGGAACAGTTTAAAAATATTTCTGAACAAACACTTAAAACCAAAGCAGCACAAACAGAAATAGAAGCCGAGCAACACAAATTAGTAAACGCTCATAAATTAATAGAAGAAGACTTAAAATCGATAAAAATAGCTTTTAAAAATCAAGAAAAAGCAGTTAGTGATGCCTTAAAAATTTTAGATTTAGAAAAAAGTATTGCAAATTACGAAAGTGACCGCTTGCGATTAAAGGCAGGAGAAGCTTGTGGTTTATGCGGATCTAAAGAGCATCCGTTTGTAGATAATACCAAAATAAATGAGGTTTCTAAAGCCGAATTAGAATTTAATTCAAGAACAAAAAAACTACACGAACTTTCAACTTCTAAGAGTAGTTTAGAGGTAAAAATAGCACAAATTGTAACCGCAATTGACGGATTAACGAAACAAAGAAAAGCCATTATAATAGCGCTTGAAAATTTTAAATTATCAGCAAGTAAAATTAATATTCAGGGTGAATTAACCGATGTTGATAAAATAAAATCAACGTTAAAATCAATTTCAGAAGCGTTAAATGTTTTAAATAAAGACATCATAACTGCTCAAAAATTACAAACAGTTAAAAATGAAGCTTCAGAAAAAATAAATAGCTTAAAAGAAGGTTTAGGTACGTTAAAAACATCGGTTGCTACCAAAAAAGAGCATATTAAAAACAGCAACACCGAGATTGAAACTAAAGAGAAAGCAATAACGCGTTTAAATACAACTTGTAATAATATAGAAAATGATTTAAGAGTAAAACTGGCAAAATATAAGTACGCATTACCATCTGTTGAAACGATAGATATTTTTATTCAGAATATTGAAGCATCTATTAGTAATTACAATAAAGAAAATCAAGTTTTTAATACACTAACATCAGCACTTACTGTTTTAAATAATAATTTAAAAATCAATAAAACACAGCAAGAAAAAGATGATAAAATTTACAAAGAATATTTTAAAAATAAGGAAGAAAATGCTATTAAAATAAAAGATTTTACTACAAAACGAATCGCTATTTTACCATTAAATGTTACGGTTACAAATAAAAGAGAGCAGTTGCAGTTGGTTGTTAATCAACTTACAGAAAAATTAGAAAATCATAAAAAAGATTTACAAAAATACCTCGATATAAAAACAGAAGCGGTTGCTTTAAAAACAAATACGGTTAAAGAACAAACGGAGCTAATTAAAGCTTTAACCAATTTAAAATCAAATTTAGCGAGCGATTTAAAACAAAGTGATTTTACAAGTAAAGAGGAAATTGAAAACGCACTGTTACCTAAAGAAGATTTAGAAAAATACACGCAAAATAAAGAACGTATTAAAGAAAATCAGATTACTCTTAAAACCAAAAAAGAAAGTAATTTAAAAGCTTTTGAAACTTTAAACAAACAACGAGATTTTAAAATTTCAGTAACAGAAAACAATGCTGTTTTAGAAGAGTTATCAATAAAAAATAAAGGATTTTTAACCGAAAAAGGTAAAATAGTAGAAGCTTTTAGAAAAGATGAAGAAATAAGAGATAGAAATAAAAAAGTTTCTAAAGAGATAGACGCGCAAGCACAAATTTGCGGTGTTTGGGCATCATTATTTAAAGTTATAGGAAATTCTAAAGATGCGTTTAATGTGTATGTACAGCGTTTAACTTTAAAACATTTGTTAGACCTTGCCAATGTACATTTGTACAAATTAAATAAGCGTTACTCTTTAAAAATGGAAGAAGCCTACAAACCCAAAGAAGAGCTTAATTTTAGTTTAATTGACCACTACCAAACAGATCAGGCAAGATTGGTGGATACCTCTAGTGGTGGCGAAAAATTTATTATCAGTTTAGCGCTGGCCTTAGGTTTATCAGATTTATCGAGTAAAAATGTAAAAATAGATTCTTTATTTATTGATGAAGGTTTTGGTACTTTAGATAGCAATACATTAGAAACGGTAATTTCTACTTTAGAAACTTTACAAGCACAAGGTAAAATGATTGGCATTATATCGCATGTAGAAAATTTAAAAGAACGTATTCCTACTCAAATTAAAATCACCAAAAAAAGCAACGGAATAAGTGTTGTTGATATCGTATAATAGCATTCAGGTAAAGAATAAAGCGTACTAAATACAAAAAAATAATACTCGTATATTTGCGTAAATTTTTTAAGGTTGAGCAAGCAAACTATTGTAAATCATTACCAACAATCGGGCAACGTAAAGCAGGTTGTTAATGCACTTCAACAAGAACAACACCATTTTCAAATAGCGAATTTGGTTGGTTCTTCGTTGTCTTTTGTTATTTCTGAAAGTTTTAAAAAAGCCGATAAACCCTTTTTGTTAATCTTTAACGATAAGGAAGAAGCGGCCTATTATTTAAACGATTTAGAGCAATTATTAGGCGATAAAAACGTGTTGTTTTATCCGGGATCTTACCGAAGACCGTATCAGATAGAAGAAACCGACAATGCCAATGTGTTGCTACGATCAGAGGTTTTAAATCGAATTAATTCGCAAAAAAAACCAGCAATAATTGTTACCTATCCTACTGCCCTATTCGAAAAAGTAGTTACTAAAAAAGACCTCGAAAAAAATACCTTAAAAATTACGGTTGGTGAAAATGTATCTCCCGATTTTGTAAATGAAGTATTGTTCGAGTACAATTTTAATCGTGTAGATTTTGTTACCGAACCTGGGGAGTTTTCGGTACGTGGAGGAATAATCGATGTGTTTTCGTTTTCTAATGATGAGCCGTATCGAATGGAGTTTTTTGGTGATGAGGTAGATAGTATTCGAACTTTTGATGTAGAAACTCAACTTTCTAAAGAAAAACTGAAGAAAGTTTCTATAATGCCGAATGTAGAAAACAAAACACTCCAAGAAAGTAGAGAAAGTTTCTTAAAATACATCGCTTCTAAAACAGCGATTTTTGTAAAAAATAGCGATATTCTTACCGAAAATTTAGATAAGTTTTATAAAAAAGCAGAGTTATCGTTTAATGAACTATCTACAGATATAAAACACTCAAAACCATCAGAATTATTTTGTGATGGAGTATTAATTAGTAATCAGTTACAAGAATTTACAACCGTAAATTTTGGAAAGGTACGTCACGCTGAACTTGATTCAGCGTCGCATAAAGATGAGGTTCCGAAACAAGTTCGGAATGACGAAACGATTCGATTTAACACCCATCCGCAGCCATCTTTTAATAAAAAATTCGATTTGTTAATTCAGAATTTCAATGAATTTTCAGCAAAAGGATTTACCAATTACATATTTTGTTCTAACGATAAACAAGCACAAAGATTTCACGATATTTTTGATGATAATGAAGCCGAGGTTTCTTATGAAACTATTGTGTTTCCCTTATATCAAGGATTTGTCGATTTAGAAAATAAAATTGTTTGTTATACCGATCATCAAATATTTGAGCGTTATTATAAATTTCGTTTAAAGAACGGATATGAGAAAAAGCAATCTATCACTTTACAAGAACTTACCAAGTTAGAAATTGGAGATTATGTAACGCATATCGATCACGGAATAGGAAAGTTTGCAGGATTACAAAAAATTGATGTAGAAGATAGAAAACAAGAAGCTATTAAGCTTATTTATGGCGATCGTGATATTTTATATGTAAGTATTCACTCATTGCATAAAATATCGAAGTTTAATGGAAAAGACGGTAAACCACCTAAAATATACAAGTTAGGATCTGATGCTTGGAAAAAAGTAAAGCAAAAAACGAAAGCGAGAGTAAAACATATTGCCTTTAATTTAATTCAACTTTACGCAAAACGAAAATTACAAAAAGGCTATGCTTTTGGCCCAGATACCCATATGCAACACGAGTTGGAGGCTAGCTTCATTTACGAAGATACGCCAGATCAGTTTACATCAACACAAGATGTAAAAGCAGATATGGAAAAAGCCCAACCGATGGATCGTTTGGTGTGTGGTGATGTTGGTTTTGGTAAAACAGAAGTTGCTATTAGAGCCGCTTTTAAAGCAGTAGATAACGGAAAACAAGTGGCTGTTTTAGTGCCAACAACTATCTTGGCTTTTCAGCACTTTAAAACCTTCTCAGAACGTTTAAAAGACTTTCCTGTTACCATAGATTACCTAAACCGTTTTAGAACCACAAAACAGCGTAACGGCGTTTTAGAAGGTGTTACTAACGGAAGTGTAGATATTGTAATAGGAACGCATCAATTAACTAACAAAAAAGTTAATTTTAAAGATTTAGGATTGTTAATTATTGATGAAGAACAAAAATTTGGTGTTGCTGTAAAAGACAAGTTAAAAACGATTAAAGAAAATGTAGATACGTTAACACTAACCGCCACACCTATTCCACGTACATTACAATTTAGTCTAATGGCTGCACGTGATTTATCGGTAATAAAAACGCCACCTCCAAATCGTCATCCTATCGAAACTAGTGTGATCCGCTTTAGCGAAGAAACAATTAGAGATGCTATTTCTTATGAAATTTCTCGAGGTGGACAGGTATTTTTTATTCATAATAGAATAGAAAATATTAAAGAAGTTGCTGGTTTGTTACAACGTTTGGTTCCGAATGCTAAAATTGGCATTGGGCACGGACAAATGGAAGGGAAAAAGCTAGAGGAATTGATGCTTGGGTTTATGAACAACGAGTTTGATGTGTTGGTATCTACCACTATTATCGAAAGCGGATTAGATGTGCCAAATGCTAATACTATTTTTATAAATAATGCTAATAACTTCGGATTGTCGGATCTGCACCAAATGCGTGGTCGTGTTGGACGATCTAACAAAAAAGCATTCTGTAATTTTATTACGCCACCGTTTCATATGATGACAGATGATGCCCGTAAACGTATTGAAGCCTTGGTGTTATTTTCTGATTTAGGAAGCGGATTAAATATTGCCATGAAGGATTTAGAAATTCGTGGTGCAGGTGATTTATTAGGTGGTGAACAAAGCGGATTTATTAATGATATTGGATTTGATACGTATCAGAAAATATTACAAGAAGCTATTGTTGAGTTGAAAGAAAATGAGTTTAAAGATTTATATCCAACGGATGAAAATGTGCCGAAAGAATATGTAAAAGAAGTTCAGATTGATACTGATTTTGAAATTCTTTTTCCTGATGATTATATAAATTCGGTAACCGAGAGATTGAGTTTATACAACAAATTAGGAACTTTATCCGAAGAAAAAGAATTGGTAGAATTTGAAAGTCAAATTACCGATCGTTTTGGAGAATATCCAACGCAGGTTCAAGATTTATTAGACAGTGTGCGTATAAAATGGCTAGCCAAAGAACTTGGTTTAGAGAAAGTTATTTTAAAGCAAAAACGTATGATTGGTTATTTTGTTTCTGATCAACAGAGTGGATTTTATCAAACACCGGCATTTACTAAAATGTTGCAATATGTTCAAAAGAACTCTAAAAGCTGTGTAATGAAAGAGAAGAAAACCAAAAACGGATTGCGATTATTAATCACTTTTATTAAAATTGATTCGGTAAATACAGCTTTAAAAACATTACAAAAAGTATAAAATTAGCATCATTGCGAGGCACGAAGCAATCTTTAGATAGAAAATTCAAACAAGAGATTACTTCGTCATCCTTCCCCGTAATGATCAGCAGTAAGGTTATTCTTACTAAATGTTAGAACGGATGTCATTGCGAAGCACGAAGCAATCTTTGTAATAAGATCTAGAGATAATTTTTGCTATTAATGACTTAAGATAAAAATATGCAAAACAATCATTTTAAAAATTTATCAGGTTTACTATTAGCAACATTTTTTATTAGTACGTCGGGTGTTTTAGGTAAATATATTGCCATGCCATCAGAAGTAATTGTCTGGTTTCGCTCGGTTTTTGCAATGTGTTTTTTATATGTTTTTATCAAATTTAAAAAGATAGATTTAACCTTAAAATCTAAAAAACACATCGTTCCGTTTGTAATTAGTGGCTTATTTATGGCCGCACATTGGATTACTTATTTTTATGCTTTAAAATTATCAAATGTAGCTATCGGAATGCTGTCTTTATATACCTTTCCGGTGATGACAGCTTTGTTAGAACCACTATTCTTAAAGGTGAAATTTAGTCTAATTCATATATTTTTAGGATTGCTAGTTTTAGTAGGTATTTACATTTTAGCGCCAGAATTTACGTTAGGCAATACACAAGTTCAAGGTATTTTATTTGGCTTATTTTCCGCACTATGTTATTCGTTTAGAATACTAATTTTAAAACAATATGTATCCCAATATAATGGAACAATGTTGATGTTTTATCAAACATTAATCATCACAATTTGTTTAATTCCTGTGTTATTTTTTATGGATTTATCAGGTTTTCAAAGTCAGTTTCCGTATTTAATTTTAATTGCATTGTTAACTACTGCAATTGGACATACGATGATGGTACATTCGTTTAAACATTTTTCTGTTTCAACAGCAAGTATTATCAGCAGCGTGCAACCAATATTCGGAATCATTTTAGCTTTTGTATTTTTAAATGAAATTCCAACGAGGAATACTTTTATAGGCGGAAGCTTAATTTTAGCAACGGTTATTATAGAAAGTATCCGAAGTAAAAAATAACATTGTTTATATTTACAAAAAAACAAATATCATGCGTAAACTGTTTTATTTCTTCATTTTAACATTGATTTTTAGCTGTTCTTCTAAACCTGAAGGAAAAGAATTACCAAACATTAAAATAGCAAGAGATGTATATGGTGTGCCACATATTATGGCAAAAACAGATGCTGAGGTTGCTTACGGATTGGCTTGGACGCAATGCGAGGATGATTTTGTAACGCTACAAGAACTAATGGCTGCTTGTAAAGGAATGTTGGGTGAAATTAAGGGGCAAGACGGTTTGGTGGCAGATTTCGGAATTAAATTCATGGGGTTAAAAGAAATTGCTGATAAAAAATACGATACTGATGTTACTGGTGATTTTAAAAAATATTTAGAAAGTTTTGTTGCAGGTGTAAATGCATACGCAACTTTACATCCAGATAAAGTATTGTTAGATGATTTATTTCCGCTTACAGGCGCAGATATTATTACAGGTTATTTGTTAGGGAATTTAGAAGTTTCACACGCTGGAGACGACTTAAAAAAGATTTTAGACGGGACAATTATCAAAGATTTAAAGAGCGATGTTCCTAAAGGATCAAACGCCTTTGCTTTTTCTAAAAATAAAACGACAGACGGTAAAACGTATTTGGCGGTAAATTCTCATCAACCATTAGAAGGTTGGTATTCTTGGTACGAAGCACATTTAATATCAGAAGAAGGAATGAATATTTTAGGTGGAACGTTTGCTGGCGGAATCTGTATTTTTCATGGAGCTAATGAAAATTTAGGTTGGGCACATACGGTAAATCACGCCGATTTTTCTGATGTGTATAAACTTGAAATGCATCCAGAAAAAGATGATTTTTATAAGTTTGATGATGAATGGGTTGAATTAAAACAAAAAAGATATTGGTCTTGGTTGAAATTAGGCCCGATAAAAGTACCGATTACAAAATCGATTTACGAAAGTAAGTATGGGCCAACTTTTAAAACAGATGATGGTGTTTTTGCATGGCGATTTGTGGTTGGAAAATCAATAAAAATGGCAGAGCAATGGTTTAAAATGAACAAAGCAAGTAACTATAAAGAGTTTAAAGCCGCTTTAGAAATGCGCGGAATTGCTGCCTTAAATATTGTATATGCTGATAAAGAAGATAATATTTATTATGTAAGTAACGGAAGTTTTCCGGTAAGAAATCCTGCCTACGATTGGAGCAAAGTTTTGCCAGGGAACACGTCAAAAACATTGTGGGATGATAGGTTGGTTTCGTTTGATAGTTTACCACAAGTTTTAAATCCGTCGAGTGGTTGGGTTTTTAATACTAATAATACTCCTTTTTCGGCTACGGATTCTATTAATAATTTTAAAGAAACACCTTTAAATAAACAAATGGGCTATCAAATTACGGGAATGGAAAATAATAGAAGTTCTCGTTTTTTAGAGTTGATGCAACAATACGATTCTATTTCGTATGAAGACTTTAAAACCATTAAATACGATAATCAATATCCGAAGAAAATGATGACCAAAACTGCTTTAAATTTAGAAGATTTAATGCATTTAAATCCGTCTGATTATCCAGAAATAGCGGATGCAATTTCATTGTTAAACACTTGGAATAGAAAAACGGATAAAACCAATAAAACAGCAGCTTTATATATTTTAACTTGGATGCATTTAAATCAAAAAAGAATTGATGAAGGTCGTGAAGTTAGAAGAGGTTTAATCACTTTAGAAGATTGCGTTTTCGGAATTACAAAAGCTAAAGAAGAGTTGTTAAAAAACTATGGTTCTTTACAAATAGAATTAGGCGAATTGCAACGACATACAAGAGGAGATGTAAATTTACCAATTGGTGGAGCACCCGATGTTTTAGCAGCAATTTATTCTAAAAAAGTAAATGAAACCGACAAAACATATAGAGCTTTTGCAGGTGAATCTCATATAGAGTTAATTCGTTTTAGTGATAAAGGAACAGAAATAGAAACCATAAATTCATACGGATCTAATGCAAATATTGGCGATAAACATGCCACTTCTCAAATGGAAGATTTTACCAATTATAAGCTAAAGAAAATGACATTAAATAAAGCTGAGGTTTTAAAAAATGCAGTAAAAATTTACTCGCCAATGCAAGTTATTGAAGAGTAAATTTATATTAATATGTTTTTTGTTGTTGTTGAATAATACTTTTTAGCGTAACATCTTCGTAGTTTCTACGAATAAAAGTTAAGGCGTTATCTAATATTTCTCCCATACCATCGCTATCTCTAAAATTGATATCACCGGTAAATTCGAAAATTTGAGATTTTAATTTTTCAATATTTTTAGGAATCGAAATATTATCAGATTTCATTGCAGCAAGCAATCTATTTAAGCGAGAACGAGTGGCTAAAATTCTTTTTGCAACAATAGATCTTTCTTCTAATTGATATTGCTCTATTGATTCTGAATCTAATTTTTTGGTAACTAATTGTACCATCTTTAAGTTCTCTTTAAAAAACTGCGGATAATACACTTTAAATTTCCCTTCATAACATTGCTGATCAAAATCTATTGGACGTATTTTGTACACCACGTTTTCAAAATCGTGCGTTGGCACTACCACATAATTATATGAACGCATATCGCCTAATAAACGAATCATACAACGTTCGTTAAACTTTACAAATTCTTTAGCTATTTGAGTTTTTTCTATTTCTAAACAATCATCAAGATAATCTTTTATAAAAACATCGCCAGGAATTCCTGAAATATGCTCTTCAATTAAAGTGTCTTTATATACTAAGAAGTTTAAGTTGTATGGCGATAAAATATCTTCAATCTCTAAACCATAAACACGAGAAGCATCGGTTTTTTTAACGTAAAAATAGGTGTAGTTATCGTTTAAAATATTACGAACCTTTACTCTAAATGGCTGGGAGTTACCAAATGTGCAAAAATCAACAGCATCAATATTTAAGTGTTTAATACCCGCATCTGAACCGTTAGAATGTAAGATATTGTATATTTTCTTTAAACTTAAATCTATTTCCTCACGCTCAAATTCATTGTAATATACACGTACCCATAAAGTATCGTTATCATCTTTATCATACACAGTTATTGCCCCCTGAAAACGCAACAGATCATCATAAAAAATAGGAATTTGAATTGTTCTACTATGCCTTTTTAAATAAAGCGCAAGCTTTTTATTAATAGGATATGCAGATTTTTTTTGAGATATTAATTTTTCTTCAGACATGTGTCAAAGGTACTAAATGGCAAACAATTTACCGGGTAAAGGTTTAATAATACCTTTAAGTTCCATTTCAAGCAATATGGAAGATAGTTTATAAACAGGTATATCACATTCTAAAGCAATTACGTCTAATAACTCCTTACCCTTATGTTGTAAAAAATCATATATTTTTTGTTCTTGCTCATTTAAATTAACAAATAATTGCTGTTGCACAAGATTGGCTGTTTTTGATTGCTGAATATCCCAGTTCAACATTTTTACAATATCATTTGCAGAGGTTAATAAATGTGCTTGGTTATTTTTAATAAGATTATTGCAGCCTTTGCTGTACAAATCGGTTGTTCTGCCAGGTAATGAAAAAACATCACGATTATAAGAATTTGCGATGTCTGAAGTTACTAAAGAACCTCCTTTTTCTGCAGATTCTAATATAATTGTGGCTTTAGAAATACCTGCAACAATACGATTTCGTTTTAAAAAATTTTCACGAAGCGGTTGTTCCTTATGCCAAAACTCAGTTATAAATCCACCATTTTTATTTAATTCGCTTATATATTTTTTATGTGTTTTAGGGTAAATTTGATCAAATCCGTGTGCTAAAACACCAATAGTTTGCAGGTTGTTTTTAATGGCTGCTTTATGCGCACAAATATCTACACCGTATGCAAATCCGCTTACAATTATCGGATTGTATGTTGATAAATCATCTATTAATTGATTGCAGAAATCACGACCGTATGAGGTTATTTTTCGTGTACCTACAATCGAAATAATTTTTTTACTATTAAGATTTATATTACCATCATGAAAAAATAAAATAGGTCCGTCGATACATTGTTTTAGATTTTGAGGATAATCATCATCTAAAAAATAAGAATATTTAATGTTGTTTTTTTGAATATACTGCAGCTCCTCCTCTGCCCTTTTTAAGTTAGCAATATCAAATAATTGATTGGTAACATGAGATCCTATTCCGTTTATTTTTTGCAAAGAAGTTGCAGTTTCTTTAAACACCTGCTCTACATTACCAGTTGCAGAAATTAACTTTTTAGCTAAAATATCACCTACATTTTTAGTAGCTTGTAATCTAAGAATAGCTAAGATTTTAGTTGATTTCATGCAGCAATAATTTGATTATCAATATACAAAAAAACTGTTGATAAAAATTATGTATAAATTACAAACTACTCATCAAAAAAACTATATTTGTTATTATGACATTAGCCAACTACATAAACGATTTATTATACAGATACGATTGCGTAATTGTTCCTGAATTTGGAGGTTTTGTAACCAACAAAATAGGTGCTAAAATGAATGATGCTACTCATACATTTTATCCGCCCAAAAAGCAAATTACTTTTAATGCGTATTTGCAACATAATGATGGTTTATTGGCAAATCATATTGCTTCTAGTAAAAATATTTCTTTTGAAGAAGCAACAGTTTTTATTGCAAATACAGTTGTTGATTGGAAAAAAGAAATAGCAACTAACACAATTACAGTTGCTTCTGTTGGAACATTATCTTTAAACGAAGCAAAACAAGTTGTTTTTGAACCAAATACTAAGCATAATTTTTTAGTTGAATCTTTTGGATTATCAGAAGTTGAAGGTAATACAGTAACAAGATTTAAACAAGAAGTTAAACAATTGCCTATTGTTGAAGAAAAGGAAAATAAAATTCCGGTTCTTTTAAAATATGCAGCAACAGCTGTAATTTTATTAGGAGTTAGTTATGTTGGTTGGAATGGTATACAGTATCAATCTGAAAATGAATTATTAGCAGATGAACAAAAAGCATCGACTAAGAAAATACAGTCGGCAACATTTGTAATCGATAATCCATTGCCAGCTATTAATTTAAATGTAACAAAATCAAAAGAAAATAATTTTCATATTGTTGCAGGTGCTTTTCAGGAAGTTAAAAATGCCGAAAATAAATTAGCAGAATTGCAACAACTTGGTTATGATGCTAAAATAATAGGTAAAAATAAATTTGGTTTAACTCAAGTAACATATACAAGTTTTAGCTCTAAAGAGGAAGCCCGTAAAGAGTTAGCTTTGATACAGCAAACAGTAAGTGCCGACGCTTGGTTATTGATTAAATAATCGGCTTTTAAATATCTTGTTTTTAGCTTTATTTATATCTTTGCATCAAAATTTAACTGATGACAGCTAAAACACCACAACAATCACTTACAGTACTTACCGATCTTGTTTTACCAGGAGAAACTAATTATTTAGACAATCTTTTTGGTGGAGAGTTACTAGCTCGTATGGATAGAGCTTGTAGTATTGCTGCACGTCGTCATTCTAGAAGAATTGTAGTTACAGCTTCTGTAAACCATGTTGCTTTTACCAAATCGGTTCCTGTAGGAAGTGTTGTTACGGTTGAAGCAAAGGTTTCGAGAGCTTTTAAATCATCAATGGAGATATATGTTGATGTTTGGATTGAAGATCGTCAATCTGGTGAAAAAACAAAAGTAAACGAAGGTATTTACACGTTTGTTGCGGTTGATGAAACTGGTAAACCTGTACCGGTTGCTCAAATTAATCCAGAAACTGAGTTAGAACAAAAACGTTATGACGGTGCTTTGCGTAGAAAGCAATTAAGTTTGGTTTTAGCGGGTAAATTAGATCCTAAAGATGCTACAGAACTAAAAGCATTGTTTTTAGGATAAAAACACCTTAAATCTTGTCTATTTCGCCGTTTTCGGATAAGAAAATGGCGACTACTTTTGTTTTTTCGAATTGCGAAAAGATAATAATCATAATTACGGTAATTGGTACACTTAAAATCATACCGGTAACTCCCCATATTTTTCCCCAAACAGCTAAAGATATTATGGTTACTAACGGACTTAAGTTTAGTGATTTGCCAAATAATTTTGGTTCTATAATATTACCAACCACTACTTGTACAGAACCTACAGCAATTAATACAATTAAGAATGGTGGAAATTCACCGAACTGAATTAAGCTAAAAGTAGCCGGAAAAATAGTGGCAACTAACGAACCTATTGTTGGTATATAATTTAGTAAAAATATTAAAAATGCCCAAAATGGCGCGCTATCTACACCAACTATTAGCAAAACAGTGTAGCTTAAAAAACCAGTAAGTAAGCTTACATATGTTTTTAAGCGAAGGTAATTAGATATAGAAAACTCTATTTTATCTAACATAAATTTCATGTTAATGTATTTATCGTCTTTATCTTTAAAAACTTGTACAAGTTTCTTTTTAAAGCTACTTTCTTCTAAGAAGATAAATAAAGCATAAATTATTATCATAAAAGTATCACCTAACAAACCGCTAATTCCGTTTGCAATATCTCCTAATACCGATCCGTAGTTAAAATCACCTATTACAGATTTTACCGATTTAATAATATCAATATGAAAATAAGCATCTAAACTATTAATAATAGCATCAATATTTGGTTCGTATTTAGAGTAAGATGTGGTTAAATCAGCAATACTATTTGTAATAATTCCTGATATAAAACCAAAGCTTAAAACAATAAAAGTAAACACAAAAATATTGCTTAACCAAATAGGTATATATTTTTTAGCAAGCGGTATTTTGTATATAGTTTTACGTATTTCGCGCGTTAAAAACCAAAAAAGTAAGGCAAAAACAAAAGGAATTAAAATGCCTTTACCTATAACCAATGCGGTTATAATAGCAACAAAAACTATGATGAAACTTGCAGGGTTTTTCATTGATTTATATTAGTTAGTACGTATCCATTTTGCAGGATTTAGTCGATTAATATTTTTTGATAAAATAAAAAGCAATGTAGTTTTACCCGAAATTTTATCAGTAAAAACTTTACCTACTTTATCGCCAGTTTTTATAATATCTCCTTTTTTTACATAAACACTCTCAAGGTTATTGTAAGATGATATGTAACTACCATGTTGAATTAAGACTGATTTTTTTCCTCCCGAATGAGATTGAAGTGCTAGTATTTTACCATTAAATATACTCTTAGCATCAGTTTTTGCTTTGGTAACTATATGTAATCCTGGACTATTTATTTTTATTCCTGAAAAAGTAGGATGCGGTTGTATACCGTATTTTCTGGTAATAATTCCGTTTACAGGCCAAGGTAAACTTCCTTTGTTTTGCTCGAAATTTGCTAATAATTTCTTTTCAGCAGCATCTAAAACAAAGCCCGAACCTCCTTTTTTAGATGTTTTTTTACCTTTGTTTGCTTTAGCAATAGCAGCTTTAATTAATTTATCAATACGGGCTGTTATGCGCTGTTCTTCTTTTAATTTATGTTGTAAATCTCGTTTGTATTTTTTTTCTTCTTTTTTAACTTTTGAAATTAATTTTTCTTGATTTTTTTTATCAGATTCTATTTCTTCTTTTTGAGATTTTTCATCAGAAATTAATTTTTCTTTAGCTTTTCTCTTCTGAATTAATGAATTATTAAATGCTTTGATTTCCGTAGTTTTTACAACGATATCTTCTCCTTGTTTTTTTCGGTAATCATTGTATTGCTGCATGTATTTTAATCGCTTATAGGCTTGATAAAAGCTTTCAGATGACAATAAAAACATGGTTTTACTCTGTTGAGATTTACTTTTATGAGTTTTTACAACCATATCAGCATACTCTTGTTTTAATTTTTTTAACTGCTCGTTATAGGTTGCTAGTTGCTTTTCGTTTAAAGCTATTTCGCTTGAAAGTTTTTTAGACTCTAGCTCAATTACCTTAATTAAACGTTCTCTTGCGCCAATTTTTTGACTTAAATCTTTTAGATCGTCTAAAGCATTTCCTCTGTCTTTTTTAGCTTTAAACAACAAACTATTAATCTGCTTAATTTCATTTTTAATCGCTTTGTGTTTTTTTTCCAGCGTTTTTCGTTCTTGACTAAACGAAGAAAAAATTGCTAAAAAGAAGCATAAAAATGAGAGATAAAGAACAGTTTTTTTCATTATAATTTAATTTCTTTATAACCGTTAGGCATTCTAAAATCAAGATTCAATTTTGTATCAAACTCTACCGAGCGTGTTGTAATATCAATAACAGTAAACTTATTATTTTGTTTTGCGTTGATATTAATTTTTTCAGGAAATAACACTCCTTTTTTAGTAATATATTTAGGATATGATATATCTAAACGCTGATTTTTTACGGAGTTTACAACCGATTGTTTGTTTAGTTTATAATGAAGCGGATTTACATTAAAAAATAAATCAAATAAAATAGCTTGTTTTTTAGGTGATAGTTGATATGATTTTTCAATAATTTCTACCTCATGTCGTTTAGATTTTACGTTAAATAAAGATTGGCCTAACAACATGTTTTGTAATTGCTGAAAGTTAATATCAGTTCCTAACAATTGCTTTAACATCGAAAAATCTCCATCAAAATAATTTTTATAGAAAGAAGAATAAAATTGCACTTTTGTAGGAGTAATCTTAGCTTTAAAAACAGTAATATATTTAGTTCCCTTTAACCAAATAACTTCATCTTTTTTGATTTTCATTCGTACAGAAAAACCAACATCATCTTTAGCATTTTTATAATTAACCTTTAAACGGGCATCAATTGTTTTTTCATCGAAATTTGCCGAAATATGTTTTTTTGCCACTTTTCTGGCAGATATTTCTTTAATTTCAACCAAATTATTAGTAGCTATTTTAGTTGATTTACACGACGTAAATCCTAAAAACAAGACAATAAGTACTGTAAAGTATTTCATATAATTTATAAGTAGAAAGACAATTATTTTAGAATTTTTTTGGCTTTGCTTTTAAATAAATCCGCCTTTTTAGGGTTATTTAATTTTTGATAAGCTCTCGCCATTTCTAAATAAAATTTTGCTTCAATTTCGTTGTTATCAATTACAAAATCAATGCCGTTTTGCAAACTTTGTAATGCTTTTTTATATTTTTTATTATTGTTAAGGGCTTTACCGTTTATTAAATAAATAAATGGTTGTGCTGGAAATAGCGTTAAACCTTGCTCACTGTATTTTAATAAATCAGTATGATTGCTTGTTGTTAGCTCCTTTAATAAAAGCTGTAAGCTACTATATGTTTTTTCTTTATCGAAAGTTGCACGTAAATCTGTACTTTCGGTTTTCTTTTTTACTTGTTTAACTTTATTCTCATAAAGTTTTTCTTCAATTCTTCGAAGTCGAGCGTTTAATAGTTTATCCTTTTTTAACTCGGATAAAATTGTTTTTGCAGCGGTAATATCCCTATTTTGTAAATGTAAAAAAACTAATAGTTGTTTTTTCTTCGGATGTTTTTCTGCAATTTTTTCTTGGGTAACTATGGCATCATCAAAATTAGCAATCCTTCTTAAAATAGTTACTTTATGCTCTAGCATCCATAAATTATTAGGCTCTTTAAGTAAAGCTAAATGTATATACTCCAAAGACTCATTACTTCTACCTAGTTTTAGGTAATTTTTAGAAAGTTCAAATAATACGGCTTTATTATTTGGTATTAGTTCATTGCAATTTTCTAAATACTCAATGGCTTTTTTGTAGTTATAAATTGCTTTTTGAGAGAGTGCTTTAAAAAAGTTATCTTGAAATTGGATGTCATTTTTTTCAATAACACCAATGGCAGCAGGAATGCTGTCTTGAGAGTAGATAAGGAGCGAATAAAGAATCAAGAAAAAAGATAAAAACACCTTAATTCTTGATTCTTGATTGCTTCTTTTATTATGTAAGATCTGTATAATCACCTATACTTACTGATGTATAATTAGCATTATATTTGGCATGATTACCAATCATTGCATTGTCTAACTTTGCATTAGAAATATGAACATTAGTTTGAATTAATGAATTTACGATTGTTGAATTTTCAACAACACTATTTTCACCAATAGAAACAAAAGGCCCAATTTTAGTGTTTTTTAAAACCACATTCTTGCCTACAAAACAAGGTTGAATAATTTCTGAATTTTCTAACACAACATCGTTCGCAACTAAATTGTTACCATCCGCTTGTTCGAAACCTAAAACTTGTTTGTTGGTATCAACTGTTGGGTCTTTTTTACCACAATCCATCCAAGCATCAACCTTACCAGGAATAAACTTAGCGCCTTGTTGCTTTAAAGATTCTAACACTTCTGTTAATTGAAATTCTCCAGAAGGGCGAATATCATTATCAATTAAATGCTTTATTTCTTCACGAACTTTATCACCATCTTTAAAATAGTAAATTCCGATAATTGCTAAGTCAGAAACAAATTCTTTTGGCTTTTCAACGAAATCAGTAATAATTCCGTCTTTTAATTTTACAACACCAAATGCGCTAGGATCTGCTACTTGTTTTACCCAAATAGCACCATCAGCATTTGCATCTAACGTAAAATCTGCTTTAAATAAAGTATCAGCAAAAGCAACAACACAAGAACCTGTTAATGATTCTTTTGCGCAATAAATTGCATGAGCTGTTCCTAATGCTTCTTCTTGAACGTATACAGAACCTTTGGCACCCAAACTTTCTGCAATTGCAATTAACTTATCTTTAGTATCTGCAGGAAAACCCTTGGCAGCAGTACCAATTATAAAAGCAATTTCTTCTATTGGTTGGTTTACAACCGAAGTAATATCTTCAACTAAACGTTGTACAATTGGCTTACCAGCTATAACTGTTAATGGCTTTGGAGTTGTTAATGTATGAGGTCTTAAACGAGACCCAATCCCTGCCATTGGAACTATAATTTTCATATTTTTCTTTTCGTTTTTAACGGTGCAATATACTATTAATAAAGCATTGAAAAAAGTTAGAGTCCTTTAGGTACTGCCGCTATTAATATTTTGGTGTAATCGGTTTTCGGATTGTTGTAAATTTCATCAGCATCAGCAACTTCTTCTACCCTACCATTATTCATTACCACCAATTGATCGGCCATATATTTTACAACAGATAAATCATGAGAAATAAAAATATAAGTGAAATTAAATTCAGTTTTTAATTGATTTAGTAAGTTTAAAACTTGCGCTTGAACCGATACATCTAAAGCCGAAACCGATTCATCGCAAATAATTAATTTTGGTTGTAAAGCAATAGTACGCGCAATACCAATTCGTTGGCGTTGTCCACCAGAAAACTCATGCGGATATCTATAAAAATGTACTTTTTCTAAACCAACTTTCTCCAATAAACTATACACATATTCTTTTCTTTCTTTTGATGAGCTTAAAATATTGTGAACTTTCATGGGTTCGAGAATCGCATTACCAATAGTAATTCTCGGGTTTAAAGACGAAAAAGGATCCTGAAATATAATTTGAATTTCTTTACGTAATTTTTTAAATGCTGATTTTGATAGCTTGGTAATATCTTGCCCGTTGTAAATAATTTCTCCAGAAGTTGCACTTTCTAATTGTAAAATAGTTCTACTTAATGTTGTTTTTCCGCAACCGCTCTCTCCTACCAAACCTAAAGTTTCACCTTCGTAAATTTTAAAAGAAACATTATTTACTGCTTTTACAACAGTAGGTTTGGAAAACCAAGAAGCATTAGAAATAAAATTTTTATGAAGATTTTTAATTTCTAATAATGGCGGTTGATTATATATTTTTTGATGAAACTCATCACGTTCTTCATTACTATATGAAGAAGTATTTACGGTGTCGTTAATAAAATCAGTAACAGTTGGTAATATTTTAAACCGTTTTTTAGTATTCGGTTTAGAGTTTATAAGTGCTTTGGTATAATTTTCTGTTGGATTGGTAAATAAATTACCAGCTTTACCTTGCTCGATAATTTTACCTTTATGCATTACAATAACATTATCTGCAATTTCAGAAACCAAGGCTAAGTCATGAGAAATAAAAATAATTCCCATTTTATATTTCCCTTGTAATTCTTTTAAAAGTAAAATTATTTCTTTCTGAACCGTAACATCCAAAGCTGTTGTTGGTTCATCAGCAATTAAAATCTTTGGCTTACAAGCAATTGCCATAGCAATGACTACACGTTGTTTTTGACCACCACTAATTTGATGCGGATAGGAGCTAAAAATACTATCAGGTCTTGGTAGTTTTACTTTTTTAAATAAAGAAATAACTTCCTCTTTTATTTGATCTTTTGATAAACTAGTGTGTTGTTGTAAAACTTCAGAAACTTGAAAACCACAAGTTAACGTCGGGTTTAAAGAACTCATCGGTTCTTGAAAAACCATTCCTATTTTACTGCCTCTAATTTTTTGAAATTCTTTATTGGTGTAAGTCAATAAATTTTCATCATTGAATAACACCTCACCTTTTATAGTAGCAAAGTAAGGTAATAAACCTAAAATTGCTAATGAAGTTACAGATTTTCCACTCCCACTTTCTCCTACAATACCAAGTATTTCAGTTTGTTGTAAACTAAAAGTAATATTTTGAATAACAGGAGGTGAATTTTTAAAACTTATTTCTAAATTTTTAACTTGAAGCATTTCCTAATTTTTTAATAAAAATACAATTATTTTTTTCTTATCGTAACAATAATATAACATTAACTTTAAATTATTGTACAATATATAATAGCTATTAAACCCTTGGTATTACTGGTTTTTATCATTTAACAATTTTATCTATTTTGTTAAAAATTTACATTTTTTAACTTTAAAATAACATTAATCATGTTTTTTTCTATATTTGCTATCTATTTATTTAAAAAAATAGATTTTTTATTGTGAATTAATCATCACTTTAATAAAATTTTAATTAACTCAATAACCCTTCAAAAATGAGAAAAAAAATTACTCTAGCATTATTATGCTTATTCTTAACAGCAGCAACCTTTGCACAGGAAAAAAGAACCTGTCATGCAATGGAAGACTTAAAAGAAAGAATGGCTCAAGATCCAGGTCTTGAAAAAAGAATGAATCAAATAGAAGAATTTACTCAGAAAAGGGTAAAGGAAATGGAAAATTTTCACAGTAAAGTATCAGGTAGTATTATTACACTACCAGTAGTAGTTCATATTTTATACACAAACTCTTCTAATAATATTAGTACTGCACAAATTCAATCTCAATTAGATGTATTAAATAAAGACTTTAGAAGAACTAATACAGATAGAAACAATAAGTGGTCTCAAGCAGCAGATTCACAAATTGAATTTAAGTTAGCTACTATTGATCCTAATGGTAATGCTACAACTGGTATTACAAGAACACAAGTAGGTACTTCTACTTGGCTTACAGGAGAAAACAAAATGAAAAGAGCATCTCAAGGAGGTGTAGATCCATGGAACACTGCAGAATATTTAAATATGTGGATTGTAGATAATATTACAAGACCAACAGGAGGTACTATTTTAGGGTATGCACAGTTTCCTGGAGGAGCAGCTTCTACGGATGGAGTGGTAATGGCAGACCAATATTTTGGAACAACAGGTACGGCTCAAGCTCCTTTTGACGGAGGTAGAACAACTACTCACGAAGTAGGTCACTATTTAAATTTACGTCACATTTGGGGTGATGGTGGTTGTGGAGTTGATGATTTCGTATCTGATACACCAGAGTCTGATGGTGCTAATTATGGTTGTCAATCAGGAAGTGTTTCTTGTGGTTCTGAGGATATGGTACAAAACTACATGGATTATTCAGATGATTCTTGTATGAACTTATTTACAACAGGTCAAAAAAATAGAATGCGTGCAGTATTATTAGCAGGTGGTTCTAGAAGAGCTTTAGCTTTATCAGATAAATTTGGAGGAGGAACAACACCACCAACAGGAACAAATTACTGTACATCAAAAGGAGCAAGTGTAAATGATGAGTATATTCAGAAAGTAGAA
>CAXHZZ010000012.1:0-42081 GCA_964021635.1 uncultured Tenacibaculum sp. | reverse complement strand
CTCAAATTGAAGTAACTTTTGATATTGATGCAAACGGAATTATTAAAGTTTCTGCTGCTGATAAAGCAACAGGGAAAACTCAAGATATTAAGATTGAGGCTTCTTCAGGATTATCAGAAGAAGAAATTGAAAAAATGAAAGCTGATGCAGAAGCAAATGCTGATGCTGATGCAAAAGCAAAAGAAACTGCTGAAAAAATTAATGAAGCAGATTCTATGATTTTTCAAACAGAAAAGCAATTAAAAGAGTTTGGTGAAAAATTATCTGACGGTAAGAAAGCGCCAATTGAAGCTGCTTTGGTAGAATTAAAAGCTGCTCATGAATCTGCAGATTTAGCACAGATTGATGCAGCAATGGCTACAATTAATGAAGCATGGAAAGCTGCTTCTGAAGAAATGTATGCAGATCAAGGTGCTGCGGGTGCAGATGCTCAACAAGGTCAGCCAGAAGCAAATACTGCTCAAGAAGACAATGTTGAAGATGTAGATTTCGAAGAAGTAAAGTAACAAGAAATTACATATACTTAAAAGCCCATTGCAAGAAATTGTAATGGGCTTTTTTTGTTGTAATAATTTATAAAACTTGCCTCTCTTTAATTACTTTTGAAAAATGAAGTTTCATAAATATAATTTTTTTAAATATACCTATTGCGAGTTTGAATCTCGGTCAACAGATTTTTTTAAAGATAAGTCAGCACATTATCAAAGTAAATCGGGTAGCTTGTACATCTATGAAGATGAAGGTGTTTACCGTTATTCAAATCATTGGGGTCGTGTAGCTAATTGTCGTTGGAAAATAAAAGAAATAGAAGAATATAAAAGTCAAAATTATTATGTAGGTTTTGCAAATTGGTCAGATTTTTATCCGTTAAATGATACTGATAAAGTATTTTATTTAGAGGTGAATTTTAAAACAAAACAAGTTAAAATTAAACGATTAAAAGAAGAGGAAAATAAAACTGTTTTTTTAATGACATCAGAGTTTGCGCATCAACGTTTAAAACAAATTCAAACCTTGTTTAAAGAGTATAAGTGGGCTGCCTATTATGAAGATGATATAGATGATTTAAGAGAAATATTGATAAATTATTTAATATCAACAACTAAAACAATTCAGCAGTTAAAAAGAGAGTTGTAAGATTACATATTTGTATATACTTTATTAATACCTAAACTAAAACCAAAACGAATTTCATTTTCGCTACCAAGCCTATGAATAGCTACTGTACCTAAAGAAATTTTACCAAACTCATTATTGGTAATCTCTTCGTTGTTTAATAGTAGTTTTCCCTTAAACTGTTTTTTACTATTATATTCACTTCTATCTTGTTTGTTTTGGTAAATATTAATAGATAAAATTTCATTTTTATCTGTATAGCCACAAAATATGCCAAACTGATCCCAAATCATATAATGATTCGTTTTGGTAAGTTCTCTTTCAGGTTTGCCTAAAACAGCTATTAATGTATCGTAATTGGTAGGAAAAATAATAGGTTTTTCATTAATAAGAACGGTATCAGTATCACATTTAATAACTAATTCTTTTACTTTTTTCTTTTTTAAAAATTTAAACATGGTATGGTGTTTTTAGTAAGGGAGTAGTTATACAAACATAATATACAAATTTAAAGAATAAATTTCAACTTTTAAGTAAATTTGCTATTCTGTAATAAAATTATTCGAAAATGAATATCCCTCAAACAAGTTTTCCTAGAGTCATAATTATTGGAGGAGGTTTTGCCGGCTTAGCTGCAGCAAGAGGATTAGAAGAGCAAGATCTTCAAGTTGTTTTAATCGATAAACATAACTATCACACTTTTCAACCATTGCTTTATCAAGTTGCAACTGGCGGGTTAGAGCCAGACAGTATTGCTTTTCCGTTACGAAAACGATTTAACGATGTAGAGAACTTTTTTTTCCGTTTAACAGAAGTTTTAAATATCAATACTGATAAAAATACAATAGAAACAACTATTGGTAATTTAGAGTATGATGAGTTGATTATAGCCACAGGATCTAAAACTAATTTCTTCGGAAATACGAATATCGAAAAATATGCAATGGAAATGAAGTCCGTGCCACAAGCATTAAATATTCGTAGCTTAGTATTAGAAAATTTTGAAGAAGCACTCTTAGAAACTAATTTAGAGAAACGAAGAGCTTTAATGAATTTTGTAATTGTTGGTGGTGGGCCAACCGGTGTTGAGTTAGCCGGCGCTTTGGCAGAAATGAAAAAAGGAATTTTACCTAAAGATTATCCTGATTTAGATATTCGTCAAATGAAAATTAACTTGATTCAGAGTTCAGGTGAATTGTTAAAGGGAATGAGTAATAAGGCTTCAGAAAAAGCAGAGGATTTCTTAATAAAGTTGGGCGTTGATGTTTGGAAAGATCTTCGGGTTTTAAATTATGATGGCACTACAGTAACAACAAATAGCGATGATCACTTTAATGCAGAAACAGTGATTTGGGCAGCAGGTGTTAAAGGCGAATCTATTAACGGTTTACAACAAGAATGTTTAATAGAAAGAGCCAATAGGTTTAAGGTTGATAAATACAATAAAGTTATAGGTTATAACAACGTGTATGCTATTGGAGATGTTGCGTGTATGCAAACAGAAAAATATCAATTTGGGCACCCAATGATGGCACAACCTGCTATTCAGCAAGGAACATTATTAGCTAAAAATATCTTAACTAAATTTAATGGAAAAAAACTAAAGCCTTTTAAATATAACGATAAAGGGGCTATGGCTACCATAGGAAGAAATAAAGCGGTGGTAGATTTACCAAGGCTAAAGTTTCAAGGAGTCTTTGCTTGGTTTGTATGGATGTTTGTACACTTGTTTTCTTTAATTGGTTTTAGAAATAAAGTAATTGTGTTTATGAACTGGATGTATAACTATATTCGATTCGATAGAGAAACAAGACTTATAATAAGACCTTATAAGAATAAAAATAAATACAGTTTTAAAGAATAGGAAAATGAGTATTACAAGAAATATAAAATGCCCTAATTGCGGATTGTTTAATACGAACAAAGAATATTGTGAAAATTGTAATACCTTAATTTCTCATGAAAAAAAGAGAGCTTTAAAAGAAGAAGCTTATAAACAAGTAGAAATAGCAAAAGTAAAGCATAAAATTGCCAACCCTAATGTAGCAGAGCGTTTAAAGAAACACCCTTTCTTCTTATATAAAGTTGTAGGATGGATTCTGTACTCTGCTTTTTTGTTGGTAAGTTTAATAGGAGGTGCTTTAGCTTGGTTTATAGCAATGGTAGCGGCTGGGTAGCATGAAAAAAGTAATGTATATTTATTTTACGCTTTCATTATTAATAGGAACTAGTGTTTATTTTGGACAAAAAAACAATTATAAATTACCGAAATTAGTACAATTTTATTTGAATGATTTTTTAATCATTCCGATAGTATTATCAGTTTGCTTATTTATTTTAAGGTGGAGTAAAAGCGATAAAAATTATCAAATTTCTATTTGGATTGTTTTATATATCTGTAGTTTTTATGCATTATTATATGAGTATTTTTTACCTAAATACAATCCGAGATACACGGCAGATATAATAGATGTATTTTTATATTTTATAAGTGGATTCATCTTTTTTATACTACAAAAAACAACTAAAAACATAAAATGATAGATAATCAATTACAATGGTTAAAAATGAATGCAAAAACAGCGGTTAGAACAATACCTGAACTAAAATTAGCATACATTTCATACCAAGGAAATATAAATTTAATAGGTAGTGTTTATAACAAACTAATGCAATGGGCTTTCCCAAAAGGTTTAATGCAGCAAAAAGATTTGCGTATGGTAACAATTTACCATGATAGTGTTAAAAATACAGCAGTTGATAAAATACGAATGAGTGCTTGTATGACTTTAAATATGCCAATAGAAACATCAGGAGAAATAAAGTTTAAAATACAACCTGAAATTAAGTGTATTGTATCGAGTTTAGAAATTAATTTATCAGAATTTAAGCAAGCTTGGGAAGCTAGTTATGCTTGGATGAATGAACAGGGTTTTAAAAAAGCAAATCAAGATTCATTTGCGATTTATTATAACAACCCAGAAGAGCATCCCGAAGGGAAGAGTATTGTAGATATTTGTATTCCGATTCAATAAATAAAAAAAAGGTTGTCCGTAAAACGGACAACCTTTTTTAGAACAAAGCTCTAAAAGTATCAATTTTTTTTAAAGCTTCTGAACTGATTTCAGAACCATCTTGGGTAAACCAGGTATGTGCGTCTCCAAGGTAATTCATGCCTAAATAATTAGCACTTTCTATAAAAGGCATTGTAAATCCGTTCTTTAAATCATTTGCTCCTGAGTTGCTAATCATAGCCATGTTTTTGTCTCTCATTTGTCTTCCTAACTCTTTTTTGTAATGTAAAAGATCAGAGAATCTGTCGAAAAATGTTTTTAAAGTTCCGCTCATGCTATACCAATAAACAGGTGTAGCAAATATGATGGTGTCGTATTTTTTTATAATAGTTTCCATTAAAGGAATAAAATCGTCATTAGCATTGCTAAAATCATATTCAAAATAACCAATACTTTTAGTCTTTAAATCGATAATGTCAAAATCATTATTTTTATTTAAATAACGAACAATCCTATTTGTATTTCCGTTGCTTTTAGAACTTCCTTGAATAATTACTGTTGTATTCATATGCATTTTTATTTAGAAGCTAAATTTCTGAATTTTAATTAAAAGAACATTTAAACTTTAATTGTAAAAATTGATAATTCTCAAGGAAAAATCAATACTAAAAGAGTATATTTTTTGTATTTTTATGCTACCAATGCACCATTGTAAATGAATACAGATACCTATAAATTTTCGAAAGGAGTTACATTAAACCATTTTACTACCAAAGAAGTAGATGAAAAGGCAAAAAAGAAACTTAAAAAAGTGCGAAAAGAAATAAGTGAGCTACAAGATACTATGTATGCCGAGGGTAAGTATAGCATGTTAATTTGCTTACAAGGAATGGATACTTCAGGTAAAGATAGTTTAATTCGTGAAGTGTTTAAAGATGTGAATGCAAGAGGTGTTGAGGTGCATAGTTTTAAAGTGCCAACCGAACTAGAGCTCAAGCACGATTTCTTATGGCGACATTATATTGCTTTACCAGCAAAAGGAAAAATAGGTATTTTTAACAGAACACATTATGAAAATGTGTTGGTAACCAGAGTGCATCCTGAGTATGTTTTTGGAGAAAATATTCCTACAGTTAAAAGTTTAGAAGATTTAAATGATGATTTTTATCATGATAGAATGGAAAGAATCAATCAGTTTGAAAAACATATTTCAGCTAACGGAACCATTATTTTAAAATTCTTTTTAAATGTATCTAAAGAAGAACAAAAAAATAGATTGCTACGTCGTTTAGATATTCCTGAGAAAAACTGGAAGTTCTCTTCTGGCGATTTAAAAGAGCGCAAGTTGTGGAATAAATATCAAGAATGTTATGGGGATTTATTAAACAAAACGAATACAGATTATGCGCCTTGGTATGTAGTACCTGCAGATGATAAACCAACGGCAAGATATATTGTAGGTAAAACAATTAGTGAAGAGCTTAAAAAATACGGTTTTAAAGAACCTGCATTAGCTCAAAAAGATTTAGATAAATTAGACGAGTTTAAAGCTCAGTTAAATAACGAATAATTGCCAAAAAAAAGATGGAATTAAACTTAACAAAACCAATTATATTTTTCGATTTAGAAACAACAGGAATCAATATTGCGAAAGATAGGGTGGTAGAAATATCAATATTAAAAGTGTTTCCAAACGGAAATAAAGAAAGCAAAACATGGTTGGTAAATCCTGAGGTAGCAATACCAAAAGAATCATCAGAAATTCACGGAATTACAGACGAAAAAGTTGCCAACGAGCCAACTTTTAAAGAATTAGCAGTTAAGATAAACGAAATGATTGCAGGTTGTGATTTGGCTGGTTTTAACTCAAACAGATTCGATATTCCGGTATTAGCAGAAGAACTAATGCGAGCGGGAATCGATTTTGATATGAAAGAACGAAAAGCAGTAGATGTTCAAGTAATTTTTCATAAAAAAGAACAACGTACGTTAAGTGCAGGATATCAGTTTTACTGTGGCAAAGAATTAATTGGTGCGCACGGTGCAGAAGCAGATACCAATGCTACCTACGAAATTTTATTAGCGCAGTTAGGTAAATATGAAGATATTGAGAATACTGTGGATGCTTTAAGTGAATATTCAACACATGGTAAAAGAGCAGATTTTGCTGGTTTTATTTTGATGAATGATAAAGATGAAGAAATTTTCTCTTTCGGAAAATACAAAGGAAGAACGGTAGAAGATGTGTTTAAAGAAAATCCAGGCTACAATTCATGGATTCAGAATGCAGATTTTCCGTTGTACACCAAAAAAGTATTACGAGAAATTAAAGAGCGAATGGCGGTACCGAAAAAGAAAATGACCGACGGTGAGAAATTAGAGGCTTTACAACAAAAGTTTAATTTAAGATAATCTTTAACATAGGTTTAAACAAAGTAATCATAATAATTTTTACTTTAGAGATTATAAAAAAAGAATAAAAAATGTTTACAGAATATAACAATTTACCAAAAAACTCAAGAGTTTGGGTCTATCAAGCAGATAGAGAATTTAGCATAGAAGAAGTAGAATATATTTGCGCAAAAGCAATACTTTTTATAGATAGTTGGACGCGACACGGAGATGACTTAAAAGGCTCTTTTACCATAAAATACAATCAGTTTTTAGTATTGGGTGTAGATGAAGGCTTTAATAATGTATCTGGTTGTTCTATAGATTCTTCGGTACACTTTGTACAAGAATTAGAAAAAGAATTAAGAATCGATTTAATGAATAAAATGAACGTTTCATTTAAAGACGGTAATAATATTAATGTTGTTAAACTACCTGATTTTCAGCAATTAGCAAAAGATAAAAAGATAACCTCAAAAACAATTGTATTTAACAATATGATAGATACAAAAGAAGACTTTGAAACTAGTTGGGAAGTTACTGCCGATAAAAGTTGGCACAAACGATTTTTGGTATAGCAATTGATTTCCATTAAAGTATAGATGATTAAGATTTTATGAAAAAGATACTAGTTTTTTTAGGGGTTGTTTTTATTCAATTTGTAAATGCGCAACAACAAGATCCGCTTTTAGCGAAAGATGCTGATGCACAAAATGTTTGGGTAGACAGTATTATGAACTCAATGTCGATTGATGAAAAAATCGGACAATTGTTTATGGTACAAGCCTATTCGAATAAAGACAAAAAGCATGAACAATCAATAACCGAAATGATTACCAAATATCATGTAGGTAACTTAATATTCATGCAAGGAACGCCAGAAAAACAAGTTATTTTAAATAACAAGTATCAAGGAAAATCTAAAGTGCCATTGTTAATTGGTTTTGATGGTGAATGGGGATTAGATATGCGTCTTAAAAATACCTATCGCTTTCCTTGGAATATGACTTTAGGAGCCATTGAAGATGAAGCGCTTTTAAGAGAAACCGGTAAAAGAATAGGCGAGCATTGTAAAAGAGTAGGAATTCACATAAATTTTGCACCTGTAGTAGATGTAAATACAAATCCGAACAATCCAATTATTGGAAATCGTTCTTTCGGAGAAAGTAAAGAAAATGTTGCTAAAAAAGCAATTGCTTTTAGCCAAGGAATGCAAAGTGTTAATGTTTTAGCAAATGCAAAACATTTTCCAGGTCATGGAGATACAGCAACAGATTCTCACCACACATTGCCTACTATTAATTTTAGTGAGCAGCGAATAGACTCTATTGAGTTGTATCCGTTTAAAAAAATATTTAAAGCTGGTGTTGCAAGTGTGATGACTGCACATTTAAGTATTCCTGCTTTAGAAAAAAATGAAAAACTACCAACTTCATTATCAAAAAGTGTCGTTACCGATTTGTTGCAAGAAAAGCTAGGTTTTAAAGGTTTGGTGATTACTGACGGATTAAATATGAAAGGAGCAGCCAATTATTCTTCTCCAGCAGCAATAGATTTAGCAGCAATTCTTGCAGGAAACGATATGTTGTTAATTCCGCAAGATGTTCCTGGTTCTGTAAAGCTTTTAAAAGAAGCTATTGAAAAAGGAACCTTAACAGAAGCGCGATTAAATTACTCAGTAAAAAAAATACTAAAAGCAAAATATTTAGTTGGTTTAAATAAGTATAACTCGTTGCTTTTAGATAACCTTCAAGAAGATTTAAACAATCCTTATGATGAGGTTTTACATAGAAAGTTGATTAAAAATTCTATAACTGTAGTAAAGAATAAAGAAGCTGTTTTACCTATTAGAAACTTAAAAAACAAGAAAGTAGCTTATGTTTCTTTGGGAGATTCTAAAGGAGATGATTTTTTAGGAATGCTAAAGAATTATGCAAAGATAGAAGCTGTTTCTGATAAACATTTAAGTGTTTTAATGCAGAAATTAAAAAAATACGATGTAGTTATTGTCGGTTTTCATAAGTCGAATGATCATCCTTGGAAAAGCTATAAGTTTTCAAATAAAGAGTTGGTTTGGTTACAAGAAATAGCGAGAACGAAAAAAGTTATTTTAGATGTATTTGCAAGTCCTTATAGTTTATTAAAACTAAAATCATTTACAAATATAGAAGCGCTCGTTGTTTCTTATCAAAATAGCAAATTAGCACAAGAACTTTCTGCACAAGCGTTGTTTGGAGCTTTTGATGTAAATGGAAAGTTACCGGTATCTATTAACAACGAATTTAAAGAAGGAGATGGTATTTTATTAAAGAATAATAATGTTTTAGAGTATACGGTTCCGGAAGAAGCAGGAATGTCTTCAGAGAAATTATCAATTATAAACAAGAGAATTGATACTATTTTAAATGAAAAGATGACACCAGGAGGGCAAATTTTAGTAGCTAGAAACGGAAAAGTTTTTATCAATAAAAGCTTCGGATATCATACTGCTTTAAAAAAACAAGAAGTTAAAAATTCTGATATATATGATTTAGCTTCCTTAACTAAAATCTTAGCCTCTTTACCTATGATTATGAAAGCAGAAGAAGATCAAAAAATTAGTTTATTTTCTAGTTTAGGCGATGTTTTACCAAGGTTTAAAAAATCTAATAAAGATACCTTGTTGTTAAAAGAAATATTATCTCACTATGGACGATTACCTTCTTGGATTCCTTTTTACAAAAATACAATAGATGAAGCTACAGGTAGAAATTCATTTAAATATTATAGAAAAAAAAGAACAAGAAAGTATAATATAAAAGTAGCTCCAAAATTATACTTAAGTAAGTCGTATAAAGATACAATATATAAACATATTGTGGATGCCGATCAAAGAGATAGGATAGGGTATAAATACAGTGATTTAGGCTATTATATTTTTAAGGAAATTTTAGAGAAAAAATATCAAACGCCTTTAAATAAGTTAGTCGATGAAGAGTTTTATAAGTCATTAGGAGTTGATAGAATGACATATTTGCCACTTCAAAAATATAATAAAAAAGAAATTGTTCCTACAGAGAAAGATACTTATTATAGAAATCAATTAGTACATGGGTATGTGCATGATATGGGGGCGGCTATGTTAGGAGGTGTAGGTGGCCATGCAGGTTTGTTTTCGAATGCCAATGATGTGGCTAAAATTATGCAAATGTATTTGCAAAAAGGAACTTACGGTGGTACGGAATATTTAAAAGCAGAGACGCTTGATAAATTTAATAAAAGATATTATGCAGATAAAAAAGTGCGTAGAGGTTTAGGTTTTGATAAACCGCAGTTAAATCCTAAAGTTAAGGCAACTTGTGGTTGTGTTTCAGATGAGAGCTTCGGCCATAGCGGTTTTACAGGAACCTACACTTGGGTAGATCCCAAATCGGGTTTATTATATGTTTTTTTATCAAATAGAGTGTATCCTAATATGAATAATAGAGGATTGGTTAGAAGTAATATGCGTACTAAAATTCAACAAGATATTCAAGATGCTATCCTGCATTAATCGCAGTTGTTTTGGTATATAATAGTACTAATAAAAGTGAACTAACAAAATATGTTAGCGCTATTTCAGTGCTAAAAAAGAAACTGATGATAAAGCTTTGTAAAGCGTAGAAAAAAGGAAACAATGTAATACCTAATGCGAAACGAAAAGTATCGGTAAATTCAATTTCTGGAATTTTTTCACTTAATGATTTCCATATTAAATAAGGAATGAAACTATTTAGAATAATGGAGTAGTATAACAACTTGTTTTCTTTTTCAATCTTCTTTTTACTAGGATAGGCACATTTTTTTATAAGCTCATTACTTTTATTTACATCAGTATAATCTATAGCAGTTTTATTCAATGCCGTTGTTATGGTGTTGTAGTTTTCATCATCGTTAATATGAACCGTTAAATTTTTTAATTGATCACTAATTTGAGTTTTCAATTCTTTTATCAACGTATTTTTGTTATCAATAGCATAAAAATTATTAGCTAAAATAGGTTCGCCAAAAATAAGCGCAACTTTTGATGGATAGTTAGAAGAGTTTTGATAAGTTATTCCAATCGGAACAATATGAATTTTTAAGTCAGGATATTTTTCTATAGCGCCATATAATATTCGCGTAAATCCTTTGCTTAAAGGTCTAATAGTTCGTTTTCTATTATGACTTCCTTCGGGGAATATCAATAAAGTTTTTTGGTTTTTTAGTAGTTCTTGGCAATTATTAAAAATAGCATCATTTTTAGATAATTGCTTAATACCATCTCTAATACGATAGACAGGCATTAAGCCAATTACGTTTAGAATTTTAGCAATTGTTGGTTTTTTAAATACCGCTGCGCGTACTAAAAAATGAATTTTTCTTTTTGTATTTGTAGCGATTAATAAAGGGTCTATCAATGCATTTGGGTGATTGGCAACAAATAAAATAGCACCTTTTTTAGGGATATTTTCCTTACCCAATACCGTTGTCTTTTTAGCATAAAAGAATAAGCCTATTTTAATATAGATTTTTAAAAAGTAGTATAGTAAAAACTTCATTTGTTATTGTTTTTTTCTTCCCCAATAGGTTGCTAATAGCATTCCTGAAAAAACATCCCAAATGCCCCAAAAGGCAGCTAGTAATGCCATTCCTCCTAGGCCTTCGAAAAAGCCAAATATCAACAATAAGCCTAATCCGCCATTCTGAATTCCGGTTTCTATGGCTATTGTTTTAGAATCAGATTTATTTAATCCAAAAATTTTGGCAGTTGAGTATCCAAGTATATATGCAAAGATATTATGAAAAATCACTAAGAATAATACATGATGAATATACTCTGTAAAAATGGTTAAATTCTGAGAAAAAGCGATTACAATTAATAGTATAAATACGGTCATAGAGAGCGGTTTTAAGACTTTCTCTATCTTATTTGCCATTTCTGCATGATAATGTTTTATAAACATTCCTAATAGTAATGGAATGCCTAAAATTAAAGATACAAGTTTAAATAACTCGAAAGGATTTAATTCAACTGTTTTTAAAATAGCATTTGTAGGTTGGTATAAACTTCCCCAAAAATGTAAGTTAACAGGAGTCATTATAATGCATAAAAGTGTTGCAAAAGCAGTTAAACTTACAGATAAAGCAGCATTACCACCAGCCATTTTACTAAAGAAGTTAGATACATTTCCGCCAGGGCAGGCTGCAATCATCATCATTCCTAAGGCAAAACTTGGGTGTGGTTGTATTAAAATAATAGCTAAAAAAGTAGCAGCAGGCAATAATATAAACTGAGAAAGTACACCTACAAAAACAATTTTTGGTTTTTTTAAAAGACGCTTAAAATCATCAATTTTTATACCTAACGCAACACCAAACATAATGATGGCAATAGCAATATTTAATAACCATAAACCTTCTGTGTCAAAATTTATTTTAATATTATCTATTTGGAGGTTATTAATTTTTAAAAGCATACTCTATAATGTTTGATCCCATTTTTAAAGCTTTTATTCTTATGCTTTGTGGATTGTTATGAATTTCACCATCTTCCCAGCCATCATTTAAATCGCTTTCGTAGTCATAAAAAACAACTAAACGACCTTTATGAAAAAGTCCAAATCCTTGCGCTGGTTTGTTATCATGTTCATGAATTTTAGGTAAACCTTTAGGAAAAGAATATGTTTGATTGTATATGGGATGGTTTATGGGGATTTCTTGAAACTCGTTCTCTGGAAAAACTTTTTTTAATTCTCTTCGGATATATTTATCTAAACCATAATTATCTGATATATGCAAAAAACCTCCAGAGGTTAAATAATCTTTAAGGTTGGTGGCCTCTTCATCCGTGAAAAACACGTTACCATGACCAGTTATAAAAATAATAGGATAATTATTAATAGTATCGTCGTCTAACACTACAGTTTTAATATCAGTATTTATACGTGTGTTTGTGTTTGTATTGCTAAACTTTATTAGGTTTGGTAATGCAGTGGGATTTGCGTACCAATCACCGCCGCCTTTGTATTTTAAAATAGCAATTTGTTGAGAGAAAATAACAGAGCAAAAAGATAAAAGGATAAGAGTTAGTCTGTTTTTCATTTAAAATTTTAATAGCAATATAACAAAAAACACCAATATTTCTATTGGTGTTTAAATTTTTCCTGTTAAGGAATTATACATAGTTGAAAATTCCCCTTAAATGTTTCAACATATAATATAAATTATAGGTCAAATATATGTTTTTTTTTGATTATAAAAAACTTTTATTCACTTTTTTTGTTAATTTAATAATTAAAACATGTTTATTCTGTGAATAATAAAAAAAACACCAATAGAGATATTGGTGTTTTAATTTTCTTGTTCTTTTTCATCTTTGAGTATTACCCCAAATACGTTTTTCAAATATGATTTTTAAAAATAAAACCCCTTCAAAAATTTTAAGTTTTAAAATACTTCATATCCGAGTCAAATATAGTTTCAATTTAAAAAAGAAGAGTTCGAAATCATCCAATTTGGATGATTTCGAACTTGTTTGTTCATTTTTTAAGGTTAACATGCTGTTATTTTAGATTCTTTAAACTGTACAGGTGTGCAACCCGTATGTTTTTTAAATACTGTGTAAAATGTTGATTTAGAGTTGAAACCAGATTCTAATCCTATAGACGTTATTGTGTATTTAGCGTAATCAGTATCTAATAAAAGTAGTTTAGCTTGTTTAACTCTTTTTTCATTTAAAAAATCGGTAAAAGACTTACCAGCTATGTTATTAATAATTAAAGAAAGTGTGCTTGAACTTAATTTAGTGTCTTTTGCCAGGTTTTGTAGCGTATATTTTGATAATAAGTATTTCTTTTTTTTATCAATAAAAGCATCTATTTCTATAAACTGCTCCTTGTGTTTCTCTGAAGATACTGCTTCTGATTTTAATTTAAAATCTTCAGTAACATCATTATTTAAATTAATTAATAATGATTTTCGTATGTGTTTGCGCTCTTTTAATATTCTTATCTGTTTAAAACCTTGATAACCCAGCCAATAAATAAGTACTGTTGTGTATGCTCTAAGAGGATAATATGAGAATAAAAAACCTGTAAAGTTCATGTTTACTTTAATAATTAAAGCAAGTATCCATAATAAATAACCTACAGCGGTTAGTTGAAAAAATGTATGTATCCATTTTAAATTATCAAAAGATAGTATTTTGGTAAAAAGTTTTTCCTTCTTATACAGAATAAAAAAGGAATATATAAAAATGCTTAATGAGGTAAAAAGGCTAAACATTTCTTCGAAAGATGTATAACGCTCATATATATAGTTTAACTTTTCTAGAGATGGTGAATTACTATAATTATATACAAAAGTAATTTGTGAAGCTATTATCACCAAAAATAACGGAATCATCACCTTTAATATATTATATGATTTTTTAGATAAACTTAAATAGTTTATCAAAAACATATACAAAAAAGGCATTGCTAAAAAATGCCAAGGTATCTGTAGGTAATCTAATGAGAATTTATGTTGAAATAAATTTCGTTCTAGTGCCCAAGACTGAATATTGTTTAATGATATAGTGAGTATTAATAGGTTTAAGTAAAGCATGCTTTTTTCCCTTCCGTTTTTCGAGCAGAAAAGAATAATGCTAAAAGCAAAACCGTGTAAGGCACTAACAAGTAAAAAGAGATTAAATAAAGTGGGGGTATCCAAAAAAGTAAGGTTTTAAACCAAATATAAAAAAAAAAATGAATTATTGATTTATAAATGCAATATTCTGAACCACATTTAAGCCTGCAGTTTCTGTGCGTAGTCGGTTTTTACCTAATGAAATAGGAGTGAACTTTGCCGTTAAAGCTTGCGCTATTTCTTTTGCAGAAAAATCACCTTCTGGACCAATTAAAATAGTGTATTTAGCATTTTTTGTTGCAGTATCTTTTAAAAATTTTTCATCTTTCTTTTCTTCACAATGTGCTATGAATAATTGTGTGGTAAAATCTTGTTTGATAAATGCTGATAATTTTACAGGGTCGTTAAGTTTTGGTAAGGTAAACTGTAAAGATTGTTTCATGGCAGATTGTACAATTTTAGATAATCGCTCAATTTTAACAACTTTTCTCTCTGAATTATCACAAATAATTGGGGTAATTTCATCAATACCAATTTCGGTAGCTTTCTCTAAAAACCATTCTAAACGGTCATTATTTTTAGTAGGTGCTATGGCAACATGCAAATAATAATCTCTATTATTTGGCTTTTCTTCTTTTTTAGTTACTGTTGCAAGGCATTTTTTATCGCTAGCAATGGCTATTTTAACTGAAAATAAACAACCATTACCGTTGGTTATATGTAATATATCACCTTCTTTTTTTCTTAAAACCCTAACAATATGCCTACTTTCTTCTTTATTAAATGTAATTTGCTTTGTGTCTAGAGTGATATTTTGATTAAAAAATAACTGCATTATAAATATAATTTATAAGTTCTTCTACGTTTGTGAGTAATAGGATTAAAATCTTTCCAAATTTTTTGGATAGCAATATTGTCTTCTAATTCAGGTGTTCTGATACAATTTACAATTCCTTTTTTAGAAAAAGTATCACAATATTGTTTAAATATAATTGCAAAAACACCTTTATTTTGATATTCAGGCGCTACACCTATTAAATAAAAGGTAACATCTTTTGAGTTTTTTCTAGCGTTTAATAAATGAAAAAGTCCGAAAGGAAATAGTGAGCCTTTTGCTTTTTGCAAAGCTTTAGAAAAAGAAGGCATTACAATGGCAAAAGCAACGAGTTTATGGTCCTTATCTACCACAAACTTTATGTATTCAGGGTTGATAAAACTGATATATTTTTCTTTAAAATGAATTACTTGAGCATCAGAAATAGGTACGTAAGTGGATAGTTTTGAGTATGCTCTGCTAAACAATTCAAACATTTCATCAACATAAGGCATTATTGCCTTGGTAGAGGTAAAATCTAAAGGTCTTAAGCCATACCTTTTCTGAATAATACTACTTGCTTTTCCGTATTTTATCGCATCTACATTTTTAAAAAGAAATTTACTTTCTATATATTCTTTTTCTTTTTTTAATCCTAATTGCTCAAAATGTTTCGAATAGTAAGGGTGATTATACCAAGTAATCATGGTGCCAATTTGGTCAAACCCATCAACAAGTACTCCGGTTTTATCTAAGTTATTAAATCCAACAGGGCCTTCCATATACTCAAGGTTGTTCTCTCTTCCTATTTCTTTAACTTTAGTTAGTAAAGCTTCGGTAACTTTTACATCATCAATAACATCAAACCAACCGAATCGTATTTTTTTAATGTGTTGTTTTTCTACTTCGTACGTGTTTATAATAGCAACAACTCTTCCCACAATTTTATCATCTCTTAAAGCTATTAAAAAATTAGCTTTTGCATTTTCAAAAACAGGGTTTTTGTTTGGGCTGAAATTGTCAATTTCATCACTAACAATAGGAGGGACCCAATTTTTATTGTTCTTATAAAGAGAAAAAGGAAATTTAACAAATTGTTTCATTTCCTTTTTTGATGTTATTTCTTTAATTTTAATCATACCGCAAATGTAAGATTTTTAATTGTCCTTATTTTGCTCTTTTTCTTCTTCCTTCTTTATTTCTTCTTCTAGTTTTTTTATTTCCTTTTCAAGCTTTAAACGTTCTTTTTCTTTACGTTTAGCTTCTTTTATAGCCTCTTTTTCTAGTTTTAATCGCTCTTTTTCTTTGTTTTTGGCTTCTTTTTCTTCTAATTTTTTAATTTCTTTTTCGAGTTTTAAGCGTTCTTTTTCTTTGTTTTTAACAGCTTTTTCAGCATCTTTTTTAGCTTTTTTAGCAGCTTTCTTTTCAGCTTTTGTTGTTTTTTTCTTCTGTTTTATATCTTCTTTAACAATAACATCAACTAACGACTTAGAGCGTTCTCTTCTTGGTTTATCAATAGTTATTTCTTCTTCTTTTTCGCCCTCTTTTATCGTTATTGTCTGTTTGTCTTTCTTTTTAAATAATCCCTTTATGTTATCAAACAAGCGTCCGAAAAAACCTTTGTTTTGAGTGTATTTGATAGTTCTTTGCTCTTCAATTTTATTACCAAATTCATCTACTTCTAGGAATTTATCTTGATGTCTGTTTAATCGGTAAGAAACTCCAATACTTGTTGTAATACCTATTTCATCTTGATTAAAGTTACTTCTAACAGCTGCATTAAATTGCATGTTTTCACTAAAAAGATAGGCAGCACCAACACCAATATTATTTTTACGTTCGTAGGTTTCAAAAATATCTTGCCATTCCGCAAATCCAGACCAATAATCATTAAAGTTATAAGTACCAGTAATAATGTATGACAATTCAGTGAAATCTGTACCTATATTATCATAATAAATATTTGTTACCACATTTAATTTACTAGAAAATTCATTTTGAAGTAATAATCCAACTTTCGGACTAATACCTCCTTCTTTATGAGGTTGATTTAAGAGACTTCCAAAATTTAAACCAGCATAAGCACCAATATGCGGAATCCATCTTTTATAATCAAAAGAATGTCTCGCTCTCCAACTTCTAATTTCTTTTTTCTTATCGTTATATTTTGGCGCATAAATTAAATATTTAGCACCTAATGTTAAGTTTCCTAATCCAACTTTATTGTAAGAAGATTCAAATAGGTTTTTAAAAGCTATTTTATCTCTTTGAAGGCTTGTGTTTAAATTGAACTCTAACTTCTCTGAAAAAAAACTAGTTCTAAATAATAAGTTTAAACCAAAAGCTTCTGGATTGCTAAAAGTAGGTGTTGCATTTATTTTTCTAAAAAACAAATTGGTTTCAAACTGATATACACCAGAACCTACACTATACGGACTTTCAGAAAGTCCCGGACGGTTAGAGTTAATAACCGTTGTGTATTGGGCATTTACAACCAAAGTTGACAAAAAAGCAATAAACAAAAGAAGTTTCTTAATCATGTTGTAAATTCAATTAATACAATTAGTACAAACATACATAAAATACAAATTACTATATAATATAAGTTTTGTAAAGTCTTAACGCTTCGTTTTGCTTCAAATTGTTATTTTTGATTAATTTTTTATTAAAAGTTAAGATGACACATATAAATGAAGCTGGACCTATGAATTTTTTAAGAACTATATTAATAATAGTACTTGTTTATTACGTGCTAAAATTTTTGGTGAAGCTTTTTGCTCCGTATTTATTAAAAAAGGCAGTAGATAAAGTACAGAAGAAAGCAGCACAACAATATAATAACCAGCAAGAAAGCACTGTTGATGAAGGAAAAACTGTTGTAGATAAAAAACCACAAGACACTAAACAAAGCAATAATTCGGTAGGAGAATATGTTGATTTTGAAGAAATAGACTAAGCATGAATTATAAAAAAATGATTCCGTTTGCGATAACAATTGTTGTTTTTACAATTATATCGCTGCTATATTTTAATCCGGTTTTAAGCGGAAAACAAATAAAACAAAGCGACATTACCCAATTTATAGGAATGTCGAAAGAGGTAAAAGATTATAGAATTGCCAACGGCGAAGAACCTTATTGGCTAGGAAATGCTTTTAGTGGTATGCCCGCATACCAGGTTAGTGCGTATTATCCGAATGATTTTGTGCGTTATATTGATAAAGCAATTCGTTTTTTACCACGACCTGCAGATTACTTATTTTTATATTTCTTAGGATTTTTCTTGTTACTAACAGCTTTAAAAGTAGAATGGAAACTTGCCATTTTAGGAAGTTTATCCTTTGGTTTTTCTACATATTTGATTATTATTTTCGGAGCAGGACACAATGCAAAAGCACATGCAATTGGTTATATGCCAATGGTAATAGCCGGAGTTTTATATATTTTTAGAAAACGATATTTAGTCGGATTTGTAATTACAGCTTTGGCAATGTCTTTGGAAGTATATGCAAACCACCCACAGATGACTTATTATTTAGGTTTTTGTTTGTTGATATTGGCAATTGTTGAATTTATAGAAGCTTTTAAAACCAAAGCACTACCCGTATTTGCAAAACAAGCAGCCGTATTATTGGTTGCAATGTTTATCGGTTTGGGCGTAAATTCTACCCGATTATTATCAATGAAAGAATATGGTGATTTTAGTACGCGAGGAAAATCGGAATTAACGATAGCTCCTGACGGATTTCCAAAAGAAAAATCTACAGGATTAGATAAATCTTACATTACCGAATATAGTTACGGAGTTGCAGAAACTTTTAATCTAATAATTCCTCGTTTTATGGGGGGGGGAACAGTTGAAGAATTAGGAGAAGAGTCTAATTTTTATCAAGTTTTAGAACAAAACGCAGGTAAAAGTGTCGCCAAAGATTATTCAAGTCAGGTATTAACCTATTGGGGAACACAACCAATCGTTGAAGCGCCCGCATATATTGGTGCTATTTTATTTTTCTTATTCTTTTTAGGTGTTTTCTTAGTAAAAGGGCGTTTAAGGAATTGGTTGGTTGCTGCCACTATTTTTTCAATCATGTTAAGTTGGGGAAAGAATTTCTCGGCACTCACAAACTTTTTTATTGATTACGTGCCGTTATATAATAAGTTTAGAGCGGTTTCATCTATTCAGATAATAGCAGAATTGTGTGTGCCATTATTAGGAATGATCGCTTTGCGAGATTTTTTCTCGTCAAAAATTTCATCCGAAGAAAAAGAAAACGCACTAAGAAAAGCAGTGTATGTGATAGGAGGAATTACTTTAGGTTTTGCGATATTCGGTTCTAGTTTATTCGCTTTTGAAGGATTACGAGATGGTCAATATCAAGAATTACCAACATTAATAGATGCGTTAATTGCGGATCGAAAAGCAATGTTATTTAACGATAGTATTCGCTCATTTTTATTAGTTGTAGCAGCAGCAGCTTTGTTATGGTTTTATCTAAAAGGGAAACTAAAACAAGTGCCGGTTTTAATTATTTTAGGGAGTTTAATTCTTTTCGATTTAGTGTCGGTGGATATTAAATATGTAAATAAAGAAGATTTTACATCTGCAAGAAGAGTGTTAAAACCGTTTACACCAACTAAGGCCGATAAAGATATTTTAAAAGATAAAAGTTATTACCGTGTTGCTAATTTTGCAGGTAACCCAATGCAAGATGGTAGAACATCGTATTTTCATAATTCGATTGGTGGTTATCATGCCGCTAAAATGAAACGTTATCAAGAATTATTTGATTATCAAATAGCAAAAAATAACATCAACGTATTAAATATGCTAAATGCAAAATACGTTATTGTAGACGAAGATAAGTTTCAAGAAAATACCGATGCAAACGGAAATGCTTGGTTTGTTAATACGTTAAGAATAGTGAATTCAGCAAATGAAGAAATACGAGCGTTAGATAGTTTAGATACGAAGTCAACCGCCGTAATTAACGTTAATAGTATTGCTACTGATGCTATTTCTATATTTAAAAAAGACAGCACAGCAACCATATCTTTAATAGAAAATAAGATTACGGAATTAGTATATGAAACAAATACACAAACAGATCAGTTTGCTGTATTTTCAGAAATTTATTATGAAGATGGTTGGAATGCTTATTTAGATGGTGTTAAAACAGAACATTATCAAGTTAATTATGTGCTTAGAGGTATGAATATACCAAAAGGAAAACACGAAGTTGTATTTAAGTACGAGCCAACCATTATACGAACCGGAAATATAATTACATTATTTTGTTATGCGTTATTATTGTTAATTCCGATGGGCTGGTTTGTAATTCGCAAAAAGCAGCAACAATAAATTTAGTTATAATTTTTTTTAAATAGAATAAATGAAAACATATTATCCTCAAAAGAGATATAACCATACGATAAAATTTTTAGAGAAGGTATTGCCTGCTCCGGCAACTATTTTAGATTTAGGGACTAGAAATAGATTTACCGAAATTATGGAAAATCATGGGTATACTGTGATCAATACCAAAGGAGAGGATTTAGATTTTATTACAGATGTTGTAAAAGAGCATGAAGTAGACGCAGTAACATCGTTTGAGATTTTCGAACACATGTTAGCTCCTTTAAATATTTTAAAAGCCATAAAAAGTACAAAGTTAATTACTACAATTCCGCTAAAATTATGGTTTGCAAATGCTTACAGAAGTAAAACGGATGTTTGGGATAGACATTATCATGAGTTTGAAGATTGGCAATTTGATTGGTTGTTAGAAAAATCGGATTGGAACATTGTGGAATCAGAAAAATGGACAAGCCCAGTTAATAAAATAGGTTTTAGACCAATATTAAGGAAGTTTATTCCGAGATATTATGCTGTTTACGCAGAAAGAAAGTAGTTGTAGATGAGAATAGGAATGATATTGGATAAGGTTTTTCCGCCCGATCCTCGTGTTGAAAATCAAGCAATTGAGTTGATGAAAAAAGGGCACGAAGTGTTTTTATTTTGTTTGACTTACGGAGGGGAACAACAGGAAGAAACGATCAATCAAATTTATGTTAAGCGATACCAATCTAATAAATTGGAGTATAAATTATCTGCTTTAGCGTACACCGTTCCTTTCTATTCATTATTGATGAAAAAGAAGATCACTGATTTTTTGTTTAAAAACAAGATTGAAGTCATACATATTCATGATATCCGAATTGCAGAAGCAGCTTTTTTAGCAAATAAAAAACAGCAATTACCTGTTGTTTTAGATTTACATGATAATATGCCAGAGGTGATGAAGTTTTATCCGCACTTGCAGAAATTTCCTGGAAAATATATCATTTCTCCCAAAAAATGGCAACAAAAGGAAGAAGCATTTATTAAAAAGGCTGATAAAGTAATTACCGTTTCTCAAGAGTTCGTTAATGAAGTAGTTGAGAGAACTAAAATTGCTAGAAATAAAGTAATTTTAGTACCAAATACCATTCGTAAATCTTTTTATGATTCTTTTGAGTTGAATACAGCCATCCTCAAAAAGTATAAAGAAAATTTTGTAATTCTTTATCTGGGAGATACCCATGTTCGTAGAGGTTTACTAACCGCAATAAAAGCTGTTGCAAAATTAAAAGAACAAATTCCTACGATAAAATTGGTAATTGTTGGTAAAAACACGACCGATTATATTTTAAAAGCAGAAGTTGAAAGGTTACAAATAACGGATTTTGTTGATTTTGAAGGTTGGCAAAATGTTTTGTTATTTCCGTCTTATATAAAAACAAGTGATATTTGTATTTCACCTTTAAAACGTAATATTCAGCACGATGTAGCGTATGCAAATAAGTTATTTCAATATATGAGTTTGGCAAAACCATTATTGGTAAGTAACGCCATTGCTCAGAAAAACTTAATTGAAAAAATAAACGGAGGTTTGGTGCATGAAGCACAAAATGTAGCAGATTTCGAGGATAAAGTTTTAACCTTATATAACAATCCTACTTTAAGGGAAGAATTGGGTAAAAACGGAGAAAATTTTGTAAAAAATGAATTTACTTGGGATAAAACGTCTGAAGGTTTAATCGATTTATACAATAATTTGTAATTTGAAAGTCTTAATTATCACATATTATTGGGTTCCGGCAGGTGGTTCTGGCGTACAGCGTTGGTTAAAATTTGTAAAATATTTACGCGATTTTAATATAGAACCTGTAGTTTATACAGTTGATGAAGCTAAATATCCTATTATAGATGCATCTCTAGCAAATGATGTTCCTGAAGATATTGAAGTGATAAAAAAAGCTATTTGGGAACCGAATGATTTTTTATCAATCTTTAAAAAGAAAGAAACTAAGACAAGTGCTGGTTTTTTAAATCCGAATCCGACTTTTTTCGGAAAAATACTACAATATGTGCGAGCTAATTATTTCATTCCCGATGCAAGAAAATATTGGATAAAACCATCGGTAAAATACCTCGAAAAATACTTGTCAGAAAATAAGATTGATGCAATTATTACTACAGGTCCGCCACATAGTTTACATTTGATAGGATTGCATTTAAAGAAAAAAACGAATGTAAAGTGGATTGCAGATTTTAGAGATCCTTGGACGGATATTGATTATTTTCATCAATTGCCATTAACTAAAAAAGCGATAAAAAAACACCATCAGCTAGAAAAAGAAGTCCTTAAAAAAGCCGATGCAAGTTTGGTGGTTGGTAAAACAATGAAGGCTAATTATGAAGTATTTTCTGATAAGATACACGTGGTAACAAATGGTTATGATGCTGATGAAAACTCCACCAATCAAATAGTTTTAGATTCGAAATTTTCCATCACACATATCGGGTTGATGAATGCAGATAGAAATCCGAAAACATTATGGAAAGCATTGGCTGAATTATCCGAAGAAAATACCGACTTTAAAAACGATTTAGAAATAAAAGTAATTGGAAAATTGTCTGATGATGTTGTTGAGGATTTAAAAAAATACGACTTTAAAAATGTTGCACGCATAAATTATGTGCCGCATAAAGAAGTACAGGAATATCAGCGAGCTTCACAGGTTTTATTATTAGCGGTAAATAATGTGCCAAGCGCTAAAGGAATAATAACAGGAAAGATTTTTGAATATTTACAAGCAAAACGTCCTATCTTAGCAATTGGTCCGGAAGATGGTGATTTAGCGGAGATTTTAGCAAAAACAAACGCAGGTAGTATAGTCGATTTTAATGAAAAAGAGCAATTAAAAAAGACAGTTAGTGATTTGTATAAAAAATACAAACAAAACTCGTTAATAGTTTCATCTGTAAATATCGAGCAATACCATCGCAAAGAATTAACCAAACAATTATCAGTAATACTAAAACAAGTAGTAAATTCTTGAAAAAAATAGTTACCATATTAGGGGCTCGTCCTCAGTTTGTAAAAGGAGCTGTGTTAAGTCGAGTGATACAAAAGCATAAGGAAGTTAAAGAAGTAATTGTACATACTGGTCAGCATTTTGATGCCAATATGAGTGACGTTTTTTTTGATGAAATGCAAATACCGAAACCAAAGTATAATTTAAACATCAACGGTTTAAGTCACGGTGCCATGACAGGACAGATGCTAGAAAAAATTGAAGAGATTTTACTAGTAGAAAAACCGGATGCTGTTGTGGTGTACGGTGATACAAATTCTACACTGGCAGGTGCTTTGGCAGCAAAAAAACTACATATAAAAGTAGTACATATTGAAGCTGGTTTGCGTTCTTTTAACATGCAAATGCCCGAAGAAGTGAATCGTATTGTAACAGATAGAATAGCAGATTTATTAAGCTGCCCTACACAGGTTGCAATAGATAATTTGCAAAAAGAAGGTTTTGATAATTTAGATATTAAGATAGAACAGCATGGTGATATCATGAAAGATGCTGTTGAGTTTTATGGTCAGTTTTCTGAAGAGAAATCAACTATTATAAGCGATTTAAGTCTAATAGAAAATGAATTTGTTCTAGCGACTATCCACCGTCAGGAAAACACCGATTTTAAAGAGAAATTAACAGAAGTATTTACTGCTTTAGAAACTATAAATAGAACAAAAAAAGTAATATTACCATTACATCCTCGAACTAAAAAGATGCTAGAAAAATATGGTTTACAGCCTAATATTACTTTTGTAGATCCTGTTGGTTATTTTGATATGTTAGAATTGTTAAAAAAATGTAGTTTGGTGGTTACCGATAGTGGGGGCCTTCAAAAAGAGGCTTTTTTTAATAAAAAACACTGCATTGTTGCAAGAGAAGAAACTGAATGGACAGAATTGGTAGCTTACAATTATGCTGAAATTTCAGGGACAGATCCTAAGAGAATAACCAATGCTTTTAATGATTTTTTAAATTCAGAAAAAACATTCAAAGAAACGTTATATGGTAATAATGTAGGTGATAAAATATATAAAGCTGTAGTATCATTAATTCAAGAATAAATTGGGAATCGTATTAAGACAGTCGCTAAAGAATACCATTATAATCTACTTAGGTTTTTTAATAGGAGGTATTAACACTATATATTTATATGCACGTTTTTTGGAAGACCAATATTATGGTTTAGCAATGTATGTGTTTGCAGCTTCAAATTTATTAATGCCGGTAATAGCTTTAGGAATTCAGTTTACAATTATCAAATTCTTTGTAGCTTACAGAACAAAAACAGAAAAAGATAGTTTTTTAAGTTCCGTTTTATTTTTGCCACTTTTAATAGCCTTGCCTGTAGGTTTTGGTTGGAACTTCTTTCATGATTTAATTATGGGGTATGTTGCTAAAAGTAATGTTGAAGGAAACCTAATTATTGAGAATTATACTGTTTATATATATGTTATTGCAGTAGCCTGTGCTTATTTTGAAGTTTTTTATTCTTGGGCAAAAGTACAAATGCAGTCGGTTTTTGGTAACGTCTTAAAAGAACTTTATAACAGGGCTGCTATTATGTTATTGCTATTTGCAGTAAGTTTTGGTTTGATTACCAAACAAGAGTTTTTATATTATATGGCATTTGCATACATAGTAAGAACAGTATTAATGATGTTTTATGCCTTAAAATTATATACGCCAAAGTTAACTTTGTCATTACCATCTAACTTTAAAGAGGTACTTAGGTATACTTTTTATATTGTTTTAGCAGGTAGCGCAGGTGCATTTGTGTTAGATATAGATAAGGTAATGATTCCTGGTAAAGACGGGCTCGCAACAGCAGCTTATTATGGGGTGGCGCTTTTTATTGGTACATTTATAGAGGCACCTAGTAGAGCAATGGGACAAATATTACAACCACTAACATCTAAATCTGTCAACGAAAACAATGATAAAGAAACAAATAATTTGTATGAAAAAAGTTCTATTAACTTATTGTTAGTTGGTGGACTGTTTTTTATATTGGTAAATTGTAATGTAGATGAATTGTTTAGAATAATGCCAAATAAAAATTATGCAGGTGGCGGATTGGTTGTATTATTAATATCGTTGGCTAAGTTATTTTTAATGTCTTTGGGTAATAACGGAGCCATAATTCAAAACTCAAAATTTTATAAAATTACCATGCCTGTAGGGGTTGGAATGGCATTTATGGTGTATTATTTAAACATTTTCTTTTATAATGATATAGGAATGGGAACAGAAGGTTTAGCATTAGCAACATTATTTACAGTGTTGTTTTTTAATACTTTTAAGCTATGGTTTGTTTATAATAAATTAAAAATGTTTCCATATACAAAGAGAACCTTTAAGATGTTATTAATAATAATAGTATTGTTTTTAGTCTTTTATTATTGGAACTTCTCAGTACCTAAGTTTGCTATTAAAAACACACCTATTGACCCGATTATAAACATCATTTTAAAAAGTGTTTTAATTCTTGTTGTTTATGTGTTTGTAGTAATTAAATTCGCTGTTTCAGAACAAATGAATGGTTTAGTTAAGCGGTTTATTAAATAAATTTTTTACAAATAAAACTTTTATGAAACGGTAAAAACGTTGAGTGTAGTTTATTTGAGTAAGCTCTTTTTTATTCTACTTAACTGTACTGGTGATACATTAAGGTAAGAAGCAATATAGCGTTGTGCTATTAAATTATCGATGGCCGGAATTCTTTCTTTTAAGATTAAGTATCTTTCAGTAGCGGTATGTGTAGAGATATCTAATATTACATTTTCAGCCTTTAAATAAGATTTTTCCATCGATTTGATATAAAAAAGGCTAAATTCATGACTTTTTAATGTAAGTTCTTTTAATTTTAAAAAGCAACCCTTATAACCGGTAACTTTAGTTAAAGCTTGGTAATTTAAATCAAAAGGAACGTTTTTTATCAAGGAAGATAAACTACTAGTAAAATTAGGAGGTGTGAAAAAGAATTTTGTAACCTGTTTTCCGTCTTCAGTTTCTAAAAAAGATCTAATTAAGCCAGATTTTAAAATGAAAAAACTAGTAGTGTGTTCGTTTGTTTTAGCAAAGTATTCAAAAGGTTCGAGCTCACAATACGTAAGTCCTTCCGAAAAATCTGAAATAATATTTTTAGGTAGATCGATGTACTGAGAAAGAATTTTTTCAATATCATTATTCATAAAAAACGTAATTAACAAGTTTTCTCTTAAAATAGAGAGATATAAAGTTAAGTAAAAATAGTGATAAAAAAAATAAACCCACAGAATCAAACTTACACAAGGGAGTAAGTTTGATTGTTTATCAAAGTTCATGTCGGGGGGAACTTTAAAATAATGTAACTTGTTGATTACATTACAAATATATGTTGTTTTATCGCTCTTTGCGTTAACATATGTTTATAATACTATGAATGATGGTTTTTTCTTATTCTACTTAACTGTACTGGTGTAATATTTAAAAAAGAAGCAATATGATATTGGTTAATTAAATTATCAATACCAGGGTGGCTTTTTCTTAGGTTTTCATATCGTTCAGTAGCATTTAACATAGATAACTCTAATACTTTAGCTTCTTCTCTTAAATAAATTTTTTCTAGAACTTTATAATGAAATATTGCTAAATCATGATGTTTTCTAGATAAATCATGAAAAGTTTCATATCCACATTCTAAAACATCACAATCTGTAAGGCATTCGTATATTAAATTTGAAGGTTTTTTCTTTATAAGCGCCCCTAAATTACCAGAAGTACTTACAGGTGTGAATATAGTTTTAGTATGTTCTTTACCTTTTTCATCGACCATGTAAGATCTCATGATACCTTTTTTTAAAATATAAAAGTTAACTGGTACTTGCCCAAGTTTTACTATTTTATGATTTTTTGTAAGTGTTTTATTTGTTGTTATTTCATGAAACTCTAAAAAAGAGCTTTCAGAAACATTATGAACGCTGTAAACAAAATTTCTTAAAAATTCCATGATAAAAAGTACTTAATTTGACCTGAATTCAAAGCTACATTTTTTATTGAAACAAAATAAATATATTCTTTAGTTTATTTAAGACCTTGTTATTTAACTGATTGTGGTTTTATGTGGTTGTTATTACTTTAAACTAGTACTTTCTAAAAAGCTGATAGTATTAGGGCCTTCCATAAAAAGTAAGTCCAATACTGATAAGTTTGGTATAAAACCATGTTTGTCATCAAACATCTGAATGTAAGGTTCCATTTTTACTTTAGTACCTTTTTTAGCAATTGCTAAATTCCTGTAGTCTTTAATAGCCGGATTTACTTCATAATCTTCTGATGTAGCATAAGAAGTGTCTATTTGCAAAGCATCTGTAATAAACAAATGAGTGTCGATATTTACATCTTGTAAATATTTATATTTTTTAGTAAATATTTTAGCAATATCATCTTCAAAAAACTCAAAGAAAGGTGAAGAGCGATAGGCAGATTGTAGCGATTTTAAATGCTGTTGTTGCCATTGCGAATCATTTTCAACCAAAGTATCTTTTGTTTTTTTTCGGTCTGTTGTAAGTAAATGTTTTACCGGAATGTTTAAGCTTAACTTTCCGTTAGCGCCAAAAATATAACACCTATTCCTGTAAGTTTGTTTTTGGTAATTGTCATCAAGCTCGAAAACAATTGAATCAGATTTACAAATAGCTGCGTACTGCGAAATAGGCGCAAAATATGTGGGAATAAAAAGTGACATTATGCTTTCTTTTTACCTTTTCTGTAGCTGTAAAAACTATAACCTGCAATTAAAACAAGTACGAGCCATAAATAAGAAGTAGGTTTTCCGCTACCGCCTACTGTGGTGAACATTCTGTCCCAACGAATAGATTTTATTTTTGCTCCAAAATCTAATATTGAAATGCTAGGATCCCAGCTTAACCAAATCATAACAGGTCGTCCAACGACATGGTCAAACGGTACATAGCCCCAGTTTCTAGCATCTAATGATCGCTGACGGTTGTCACCCATCATCCAATAATAATCTTGCTTAAATGTGTAGTTTTTAGCTTTTTCACCGTTTATGTATATGTCGTTACCAAAAATAGTTAAATCGTTATTTTCATACCTTCGGATAATTTGCTCGTAAAACGGAATCGTACTTTCATTTAAAGCAACTGTAGCTCCCTTTTTAGGAATATAAAGTGGTCCGAAATTATCTGAAGACCAAGCATATTTAGGATTATGAGGAAAAACAGTAGGGTCGTATGTTCCTTTCGGACTTATATTTTTTTCGATACTTTTTACCAGAGGGTTTTTCTTTAAAGAGGCAGCTTCATCATCTGTAAGATTTAAATAGTAAACGCCATCGTTAGACATTTTACCTTCTCTGTTCTTGTTGAATTCTCTTATAACGGTTTGTGATAATTCTTTTCCATCAGTATCAATTTTAAAGTACCATTGTGGTTTTGCTCTGTCTGGTAATACCGTTTTCTTACCGTTAATAAATACATAACCATCACGTACTTCTAAAGTGTCACCAGCAATACCTGTGGCTCTTTTTACGTAATTGGTTCTTTTATCAATAGGCTTGTAAGTTGCTTTTCCTGATCTATCTCCCCACATTAAAGCCAATGTGTCAGCAGGCCAGCTAAAAACAACAATATCGTTGCGTTTAATATTCTGAAAACCTGGTAAACGCATGTAGGGTAAAGATAATTTGTTTAAAAAACCTTCTTTATTTTTATCATCAGAAATAAAAGATTTACTTCCTAGTACTGGCAATGTATCATGTGCCATAGGAGCTGCTATGGTTGTAGTAGGTATACGCGCACCATAATGGAACTTACTCACGAATAAATAATCACCCACCAATAAGGTTTTTTCTAAAGATGAAGTAGGAATTGTATATGGCTGCATCACATACGTATGCACTAAAGTAGCTGCTATAATGGCAAAAGCAATAGAGCTAACCCATTCCCCTAAAGCAGAGCGTGGCTGTAAACTTCTATTGGCTATATAAGGTGTTTCGGTAGCGTAGTTGATATAAAAAATATAAAAACCTAAAGTGAAAATAGATAAAAGAGTATCTTTTTTTTCGTTAAAACCAAAACTTCTACACGTTTCCACCCAAACAATAGGAAACATTAATAGGTTTATGATAGGTATAAATAATAAAAGTACCCACCATTTTGGGCGATTTATTATTTGCATTAAAACCACAGCATTGTAAACAGGTATGGCTGCCTCCCAAGCTTTTTTTCCTGCTTTAACGTATAGTTTCCAGGTTCCTAAAAAATGGATGATCTGAATTATTAAGAAGCATAAAAACCATTCGGTAAATGTCATAATTTGTATGTTTTGTGTCCCTAAAAGGAATGAATTTAATGTTATTAGTGTGCTTTTTTATTATTTGTTACGCAATTAACCTAAGTTTAACACGTCTCTCATGGTGTAAACTCCTGTTTTATTAATAAGCCATTCGGCAGCTATAACCGCACCTAGCGCAAAGCCATGTCTATTATGTGCAGTATGTTTAATATCAATAGTGTCAATATCTGATTGATAGCTTACGGTATGTGTTCCTGGTACATCTGGAGTTCTAACTGCGGCAATAGGTATGTTTTTTTCGGATGTTTTAGTTGTTAATTCCCAGTTTTCTTTGGTTGAGTTTTCAATGATTCCGTCAGCTAAGGTAATGGCGGTTCCGCTAGGAGCATCTAGTTTTTTAGTATGATGAATTTCTTCAATGGATACATTGTATGTATTTAAAGTATTCATCATTTTAGATAATTGCTTGTTTAGTTCAAAAAATACATTAACACCTAAACTAAAATTAGAAGCATAAATAAAAGCACCTTTTTTCTCATTACATAAAGCTGTAATTGTTTCGTATTTATCTAGCCACCCCGTGGTTCCAGAAATAACAGGGACTTGATTGTTTATGCAATTGCTGATGTTATTAACGGCTGAATTAGGAATGCTAAAATCAATAGCAATGTCAGCTTTTGTAATATCATAAGTATTTTTTCCTGAGCTTTTAATAACTATTTTATGGCCTCTTTGTAAAGCAATTTTTTCAATTTCTTTACCCATTCTGCCATAACCAAGTAAGGCTATTTTCATTTAAAAAGAGTATTTTAAAGTTAATCCAACTTTAGGGCTTTCAATAAAAAGTGGATCTGGATATACCATTGGTTTTAATGACAAACTATCGTCAGTGTCGAATTGTAATAAATGAGCATTTACACTCGCTTCAACAATTTGTAACACATATAACAAAACCCCTGTTAAAAGTGATAAATCTCTGTTTTTTCTTAATACTTTCTGAGCATTTTCAAGTCCGTCATTAGAAATTAAAACATTTCCGTTCTCATCAGTAAACTCATCTCTTAATCCTTGCTTTCTAAGTTTAAAAGCAGTTCTATAGCGATCATATTCGTCACTATTGTTAAGGTAATAATAAGCACTTGTACCTAAAGCGGCCCAAACGATTGGTGCTTTCCAGTATTTTTTATTATAAATTTGACCTCCACCAGGAAAAATAGCTGAATAAAAAGCTGCTTTAGATGGTGATAACGGATTGTATTTTTCGCTACCTACTTGTAATTGTTTAGCACGTACGGCAGTAGAGTCTTTTTGAGCAAATATAAACTGACTCAAAAAAAAACTAAAAAAAATAAATATGAGTTTGGGTGTATTCAAGTTACTTTAATAGTTTTTTAATACGATTAAAGTCTTCTTCTGAGGTGAAAGGAATAGAAATCTTACCTTTTCCTTTATTATTTACACTAACATCTACTTTATTACCAAAATAAGCACTAATGTCTTTTACACTATTTGTAATATAGCTTGGCACAGTTTTCTTTTTGGCTATTTTAGCTACTATGCCCGATTTTAAACTTTTAACCAATTCTTCGGTTTGGCGAACAGAAAGTTTGTCTTTTACTATTTTTTCATAAACCGTTAATTGATTTTCGGTGTTAAAAACACTTATTAAAGCACGGCCATGCCCCATAGATATAAAACCATCACGCATACCTGTTTGAATAATTGGATCTAATTTTAATAAACGCAAATAATTGGTAACAGTAGAGCGTTTTTTACCTACCCGAACACTTAATTCTTCTTGTGTTAATTGAATTTCATCAATCAAACGTTGGTAAGAAAGTGCTACTTCAATAGGATCTAAATTTTTACGCTGAATATTTTCAACCAATGCCATTTCTAGCATTTCTTGATCGTTTGCCAAACGAATATATGCAGGTACCGTTTTATTGCCTATTAATTTAGAGGCTCTAAACCTACGTTCTCCAGATACTAATTGAAACTTATTACTCGATAATTTACGAACTGTAATAGGTTGTATAACACCTAATTGTTCGATAGAGTTAGCTAACTCTCGTAAAGCTTCTTCATCAAAATAGGTTCTAGGCTGAAAAGGATTCATTTCAATAGAGTCTAACTCGATTTCAATAATGTTTCCTACTAATTTATCAGCGTTTTTATCTTCAGCAGAGCTTACTTCTGCAGTTTCTTTTAATAAAGCTGATAAACCTCTACCTAAAGCTTGTTTTCTTGTTGCTTTTGCCATTTAGAGTAATTATACGTTTTTAGTTAAAATTTCGTTCGCCAAATTTAAGTAATTTACAGCACCTTTACTGGTTGCATCGTATGAAATTATACTTTCACCATAACTAGGTGCTTCACTTAAACGAATATTTCTATGAACAATTGTGTCAAAAACCATTGAACTAAAGTGTTTTTTTACTTCCTCTACAACTTGGTTAGAAAGTCGTAAACGAGAATCAAACATGGTTAATAACAATCCTTCAATATCTAAGTCTGTATTATGAATTTTTTGAACGCTTTTAATTGTGTTTAATAGTTTTCCTAAACCTTCTAAGGCAAAATATTCGCATTGAATTGGTATAATTACAGAGTTTGCAGCTACTAAAGAGTTTAAGGTAATTAAGCCTAAAGAAGGAGCGCAGTCTATTAAAATATAGTCATAATCGTCTTTAATATCTGCCAATGCCTTTTTAAGCATATATTCTCTTTCTTGCTTATCTACCAATTCTATTTCAATAGCAACAAGGTCTATGTGAGCAGGTATTAAATCTACATTCGGAGAACTCGTTTTTACAATGGTATCTTTTGCAGATATGGTATGTTCTAAAACTTGATATGTTCCAAACTCAATGTTCTCAACATCTAAACCTAAGCCTGAAGTGGCATTGGCTTGCGGATCGGCATCTATAAGTAATACTTTTTTTTCTAAAACACCTAATGATGAGGCTAAATTAATTGAGGTTGTAGTTTTACCTACACCACCTTTTTGATTTGCAATTGCGATTATTTTACCCATTGTGATTTATAAAAAGTTTGAAAGAGGTAAATTTACAATTATTTATCATTTTTGAAAGCGAAAGATGTTAACAAAAATAAATACCAAACTTTAAGAGTATAAAAAAGCCACATAATTGAATATGTGGCTTTTATGATATTATGTAAGCTGTTTTATGCATTTAACATTACAGGCATTACTAACATTGTAACCTGTTCACCTTCGTCAGTTCCGTCTATTGGTGTTAAAATTCCTGCACGGTTAGGTAAAGACATTTCTATTAATACATCGTTAGCGTTTAAGTTGTTTAACATCTCGCTTAAAAAACGTGAGTTAAATCCTATTTGCATATCATCTCCTTGGTAATCACAGTGTAAGCGTTCATCTGCTTTGTTTGAGTAATCTAAATCTTCTGCAGAAATATTTAGCTCTGTTCCAGCCATTTTTAAACGAATCTGATGCGTTGTTTTGCTAGAGAAGATAGAAACACGACGAACAGAGTTTAAGAAAGAAGCTCTGTCTACAGTTAGTTTATTCGGGTTTTCTTTAGGTATTACTGCCTCGTAATTTGGGTATTTACCGTCTATTAAACGACAAACTAATACAGCATTATCAAAAGTAAATTTAGCATTTGTGTCGTTATATTCTATTGTAACATTGTTATCCGACCCGCTTAAAATTCCCTTTAATAAGTTTAAAGGTTTTTTAGGCATAATAAATTCTGCAGATTTATCAGCTGTAACATCGGTACGTGTATATTTTACTAATTTATGAGCATCAGTGGCTACAAAAGTTAATTCTTTTGAGTTGAATTGAAAAAACACACCACTCATTACAGGTCTTAAATCATCATTTCCTGCAGCAAATATTGTTTTTGAAATTGCTGTAGCTAAAATGTTAGACGGAATTTCAGTACTGCTAGGAGAAGGTAATTCAACAGCTTTAGGAAATTCTTCACCGCTAAAATAAGCCATATCGTATTTACCTTGCTCCGAAATAATTTCTATAGTGCTATCACTTTCTGCCTTAAAAGTAAGTGGTTGCTCTGGAAAAGTTTTTAAAGTGTCTAATAATAAACGAGCATTAATAGCGATCGATCCAGTGTCAGTACTTTCTACTTCAACAACTGATGTCATAGTTGTTTCAAGATCTGATGATGAGATTTGAAGTTCGTTATTAGCTAGTTCAAACAAGAAATTGTCTAAAATAGGTAATGTGTTATTGCTGTTTATAACCCCTCCTAAAACTTGTAATTGTTTTAATAACTGAGAGCTAGATACGATAAATTTCATTTAGTATAGTTTCTGTATATTAGATTTACAAATATATCTTATTTTTTCAACTAGAAGAAACAATTAATTAAATTGATAGTTTAAAAGTATTGTTCCATAAAAATTACCCTTTGGTACACGTACACTTTTTAGCTTTTTTGTGTGGTAATTTACGGCGTAACCAAAATTAAAACGATTAGCAGTAAAGCGTATTCCTATTTCAGAGGTAAACTTAAAAGGTTTTATATCAAAAGTAATTGGGCTCTTGTTATTTAAAAAACTACCTTCAATAGTTGCATCGTAAGCTATATAGCTAAGCATTGGTTTTATGTAAATAAACGATTCTATTTCATTACTAAAGTTGGTGTTTTTATTATTTAAATTAGCGTTAAAAGCTATAGAGTTTATAATTTTTTGAAGTGGTTTTAAGCCAATACGGCCATAAAACCCAGTAGACAAATCAGTATATACGGTTCCAAGTCTAATAGTGCTTACCCAATTCACATCAAGGTAATTATCGGTAGCTATTTTTTTTATATAGTTTATATTTAAGTTTGCTGCAAAAGCGTCAGAGATTTGATCTTCCCATCCTACAGCTTTTTTAAAACCATATATTTCATGAATAAAATCCTGCATAGGTTTACTAAGTGCAGACGGGCCAAGTACACCAAGTTGTAATGTTGTTTTTAAGATGGTTTCGTTTTTGAAAAAATGTTGCACTCCAAAACTACCAAATAAATAGCCAGCAAAAGGTCTGTCGTGGTTACTGCTTTGCTCAACAGTAGCTTTAAAAGGTGTATACATGTGGTGACCGACTTGAATTTCGAAGATCTTTTTTTCAATTTTTTTACTTGTTTCGTTACTTAAATATCGATAAGAAAAAAACATTCCGTTGGTGTAATACCTATCTTGATTTGGTGAAATATATAAATCATTATCGTTTAAAAAACTAAATTCTTTAGCGTATTTTCGTTGAGAAAAAAGACTAATAGAAAAGAGGATAAATAAAAAAAAGACTTTTTGTTTCATAGCAGCTAATATCGTCTTATTTTAGCAATGTTAGGGTTAAATTAGTAGTAATTCAACGTATTATTTTAAATGGGAAATAAAGCAAAACTTACAATTGATGATTTTAAGAGTGTGTCAACAAACGATCAATTGTTGTCTCTAATTAAAGAAAAAGGAGTTTCTTTTGATACGGTTAGGGATAAAATGACGTATGAGAAAGAGCTAAAACAATTACAAATAGAATTGGTGAAATTACAACAATGGATCGCTAAAAATAACAAACGTGTAGCGGTGATTTTTGAAGGTAGAGATGCTGCTGGTAAAGGAGGTAATATCCGTCGTTTCATGGAGCATTTAAATCCGCGTTCTATGCGTTTAGTAGCTTTAAATAAACCAACAGTAGTAGAAAAGGGGCAATGGTATTTTCAGCGATATATTAAAGAGTTGCCAAACCCTGGTGAAATTGTTTTTTTTGATCGTAGCTGGTATAACCGTGCTGTTGTAGAGCCAGTTATGGGGTTTTGTACAAAAGAAGAGTATAAGAAGTTTTTGGTTCAAGTACCTGAATTTGAACATATGCTTTATGAAGATGGTGTAATAATTATTAAGTTTTGGTTGTCGATATCTAAAGATGAACAAATGCGTCGTTTTGATGCGCGAAATGATGATCCTTTAAAAAGGTGGAAATTTAGCCCTGTTGATAAAAAAGGACAAGAATTGTGGAGTGATTATAGTTTTTATAAAGAAGAAATGTTTAGTAAAACCCATACCTCTTATAGCCCTTGGATAGTGGTTAAAACAAATGATAAAAAGAAAGCTAGAATAGAGTGTATAAGACATGTGTTATCTCAATTTGATTATCAAGAAAGAGAAGATGTTAAAATGGCAACAAATCCAGATCCTAATATTGTAATGCGCTATTATCGATCAGTAAATCACTTAGATTAATATGGAAAAGTTAACGCAAAAAGAGGTAAATAAATTAAATACCACCAAAGGATTAAAAGCACTTTTATCTAAACCCTTTAATATAGAGAGAGCGGTTAGGTATGTGGATTATGAACGTAAATTAAAAAAATTACAAGTAGAGTTAATTCGTTTGCAAAAATGGGCGATTAATAATAATGAACGTATAATTGTTATTTTTGAAGGTAGAGATGCTGCCGGTAAAGGAGGGGCAATACGCAGAATTACTGAAAGAATAAACCCACGTCATATGCGTATTGTGGCGTTACCAAAGCCAAATGAAGATGAGAAAACACAGTGGTATTTTCAGCGTTATGTGCGAAAATTCCCGAAAGCTGGTGAAATTGTTTTTTTTGATCGTAGTTGGTATAATCGTGCAGTGGTTGAACCTGTAAACGGATTTTGTACACAAGAGGAGTATCAGGTTTTTATGAATCAGGTAAATGATTTTGAAAGAATGATTTTAGAGTCAGGAATTCGATTGGTTAAAATATATATGTCTATCAATAAAAAAGAACAAGCAAAACGATTTAATGATATAAAAAACAATCCGTTAAAGCAATGGAAAATGACACCTGTAGATAAAAGAGCGCAAGAGCTTTGGGATGATTATACCGAGTACAAACGGGCAATGTTCTCGAAAACTCATACGACAATATCTCCATGGAAAGTTATTAGAGCAAACAGAAAAACAGTGGCTCGTATTGATGTTATAAATCATGTTTTAAAAAGTATTCCTTACGATAAGGATACTGTAGTGTAAGATACTGTTTTTTTTAATAGCTAATCTTTAGTCGTTGTTCTGTTGTATGTCATGCTGAATTTATTTCAGCATCGCATCATTCTTAGAGAGTGTGATTGATTTTTGTAAATAGCTTTACAGAGTTTCTATTTTGTTTTTTACGATGTAAAAAAGATAAAAAAGTTCTCCAGCTATTTGTTTACTTGTGTTTAGGTAAGTTTCTGAAGCTAAATCTGTATTATCGGTAGTTTTTGGATCTGTGTATGGTAAGTGAAATCTAGCAATGGCGTCTGCAATAAAAGGGCAGTTTTCATCTGCATTATCGCAAGTTGTAATAGCTATGTATGGATAACTGTTATGAGAGTGATCAAAGGTTTTAGAAAAACCGATAATAGATTTTTTTGTTTCATCAAAAGAGATTAAATATCGAGGGTTTTGGTGCGAAAAATCTATAATATTAAACTTAAAGCCTGTTTTTTGTAAGCTTTTTACAGTATTTCTATGAAAAGCTGTGGTTTCTGTTCCGCCAGAATAGGTGTAGATGTTCTTTATATTAAAATATTCAACAGCAAAAAAACTCCAAACTTGTGCAAACTGACTTCTTCTTGAATTATGGGTGCAAATAAAATTTAAATTTATTTTTTCTCTTTCTTCATATTCTGTACTAATTAATAGCGCAATATTGGTAAGTAGTTTTTTACGCTCATTACTAATTGTTATATCTTTGCTTGCTTCTTCAAAGAATGTTTTTATGCTAATAATTTTAGTGTTTATCATTTTTTTACAGTTCTTTTGTAATGTAATATGCTGCAAAAATAAGCTGTAAATCTCTTTAATTGAATTAAGTAAAGGTTAAGAATGTGTTTAGAAATAGGTAATAAAGTAGTGGTTTTAGATGCTGATATTAGGGGAGTCATAACAAAAAAAGAAAATAACCTATTTTTTGTTAAAGATGTTGATGGTATGGAGTACTCCTTTTTCGAGAATGAGCTAGTTAAAATTTATGAAGATCAAAATGAGTTAAGCAAATATGTTAATATCAATAATAACTTCTTAAGAGAGAAAATTCAACATACACCCAAAAAGAAAAAATCAATATTTGTAAAAGATAAAAACGAAGTAGTTATGGAGGTTGATTTACATGCAAGTAAATTAGTGAAATCTACACGTGGCATGGATAATTATGATGTGCTTTCTTTGCAACTGCAAACAGCAAAACACAAATTAGAATATTGTATTGCTAAAAGCATCTCTAAATTAGTGTTAATTCATGGTGTTGGTGAAGGGGTGTTAAAAAACGAGTTGTATTATTTACTAAATAATTATGAGGTAAAATATTACGATGCCTCTTATCAAAAATATGGGCAGGGAGCTACCGAGGTTTATATTTATCAAAATTCAAATTAATTATATTTTATGAAATCTGTTTATTTAGATAATGCAGCAACAACGCCTATATTACCTGAAGTTGTAGAGGTAATGCAGCAAGCGATGTTGCAAAATTTTGGTAATCCTTCATCTACTCATCAATTTGGTAGAAAAGCAAAATCGGCAGTAGAAACAGCAAGAAAAAATATTGCAAAGCATTTTAATGTATCAGCCAAAGAGATTTTTTTTACTGCTGGTGGTACAGAAGCGGATAATTTAATCATACAAAATGCCGTAGTTAATTTAGGGGTAAAAAGAATTGTTACATCTAAAATAGAGCATCATGCAGTTTTAAGAACAGTTGCCTATTTACAAAAGCAGTATGATATAAAGGTAGATTTTGTTGAGCTTAATGAAAATGGGGAGGTTTTGTTAAGTGATTTAGAATACCTCTTAAAAGAAACAAAAGAAAAAACATTAGTTAGTTTAATGTATGTAAATAATGAAATAGGTAATATGTTGCCTATTAATAAGGTTGTTGACTTGTGTAAAACGTATAAAGCTTATTTCCATTCTGATACGGTGCAAGCAATAGGGCATTATCAAATAGATTTACAAAAAACACCTATCGATTTTATGGTAGCAAGTGCTCATAAATTTCACGGCCCAAAAGGTGTTGGTTTTATGTATGTTAAAAAAGGAATAGCAGTACAGCCAATGTTTTATGGCGGTGAGCAAGAGAAAGGGGTAAGATCTAGTACCGAAAATGTGCATGCTATTTTAGGTATGGAAAAAGCATTACATATAGCATATTTAAATTTAAAAAAGGATAAAGAGTACGTTTCAGACCTAAAAAAACATTTAATTACTCAGTTAAAAAGCACGAACATTAGTTTTAATGGCTTGTCTTCTGATTTTGAAAAAAGTAGTTATTTAATAACTAGTTTGCGGTTACCAATTAGTAAAAGTATGTTGCTATTTGATTTAGATTTAAAAGGAGTAGCGGTTTCAGGTGGTAGCGCTTGTCAAAGTGGAAGTAGCAAAGGGTCGCATGTGTTACAGGTTTTTTTAAATGAAAAAGAAGTTAAAAAAACATCACTACGAGTGTCATTAAGTAAGCTAAATACAAAAAGTGAACTAGATTTTTTTATAAGCACACTTTTAAAAACCATAAATTAACTTTTAACTGTAAATAAGCTATTTTAAGTTGTTTATTTTTTCTGAACATTGTAATAGGTATTGTTTTTTTTAAAGTAGTTAAGATGCTCTCTAAAAACCTAGGTTATATAGTTATTTTATATAGTTTTTTTAATTTATATAGTTATTAAGTATTGTGAATAGCGATAATATCTTTATAAAATCATTTTTTTTATTAATTTTGTGACCTTTAAATAAAAACTGTGTCTAAGTAATTAGTTAGTGTTTTTATCGTAGTTGTTTATTTTTATTCCCCCTTTAATAAGCAGATTTAAAATATTTTTCACAAAATAGTTTAAAGCTTTTAAAAGGTGGGGCTTCTTTTTTTATTAAAAAATGTCCTGTTTTTTAAGTAATACAAACAATTTTAAATTAGTAAATAAAAATTTCACTTTTATAAAGCCAAGTGCTAATTTTTATCATATGTATCCATAATTGGTATAATAATGCCAAAAAAAAATAGTAGAAACTAAAGTGTTTTTTATGAATAAATTTTACTCTTCAGCCCTTCAAAAAGTAACCTTCTTGTTGCTTTTTTTATTGTTTTCAGTTGTTAGCTCTTTTGGGCAAAGTGTAGGTTCTCATTGGTGGAATGGTAATGGTTATTTAATGGATTTTAGAACAAGTCCTCCTACAGTTTCTTGTGGTCTTACTTCAGACGGAGCTTTCGAAGCAACAGCAACATGGAGTCACCCTACAACAGGAGACTTACTTTTTTATGTAGATGATGGTACGGTTAGAGATGCTTCGGGTAATTTAATTGTTAATACTTTAAATACAAATGGTACAAGAACGCAAATGGCAACGGTTATGCCTGTGCCAAATACTAATGCACAACAGGTATATGTTATTCATAGTGATGGTAGTGATACTGGAAATTCTGGAGGGAATGGAACAGTTTACTATTCTATAGTAGATGTGTCAACTGCACCTATAACTGTGCCTGTTGTAAATCAGGTTTTAGCTACGGGTGCTACGGAGGCTGTTTTCGGAACTAATAATGGTGATAAATGTGGTGGATGGATTGCTGCAATGGCTAATGACGATCCAAATTGTATAACCGGTTGTGCGGGGTCAATTAAGTTATGGGAGGTTACTGATGGTAGTTTGTTATCACCAGCCAGAGAAAATAACCCAGATGTAGAGGTTTCTTTACCTTCAAATATACCAAGAAGAGGAGAAAGAGGTTCTATAAGGTTTTCTAGAGATAATACTCGTATAGCTATTGCAATTGAAGGTGGTTTTAATACTATAGATGGGGGCGTTTGGTATGCTGATTTTAACGCAAATACAGGGGTAATAGGAGCATGGACTAAAGTGCCGATATCTTCAAGTGTAAATACAGTAACCGGTTATAGTGTAGAATTTTCGCCTGATGGTTCTAGGTTGTTTTTTGGTCATAGAACAGATAGTAGTAATGGTTCTGGTAATAATCGTCAGTACATAGGTTACTCTGCTTATTTATATGTGCATATAATAGGACAAAGCAATTCTACAGCAATTACTAATGCAGCAGTTTCAGGTGTGCAGTTAGGGCCTGATGACAATTTGTATCTTTCTGTTTTAGGTTCAAGTACTCTTTATTATCTTGATGATCCTAATACTGTGGTATCAACAGCAACAAGAGGGCTTGAAAGTATAGCTATTCCAGGGGGATGCACCCAAGGGTACAACTTTTCACAACAAATAGTATTTTTTGATACATGTGTTTCAGATCAAGATGGAGATGGTATTATAGATGAATCAGATAATTGCCCAACAATAAATAATGTAGATCAAGCAGATAAAGATGGAGATGGAATTGGAGATGCTTGTGATGATGATGATGATAATGATGGTATTTTAGATGATGAAGAAAATAATTGTTTAGGTTCAATTAGTTACGAGTTTTACAACACATCACCTACAGGGAATACTGTAGATAATATTCCTACTTCAGGAGCTTTAAGTACAGGTGTCATATCTAATTTCAATGTAGCAGCACTTCAAAATTCTGTTGAACCAGGAGGTGTAGATACATTTGCTATAAGATATAAGGGGTTTTTAACGGTGCCTGTTTCAGGGACGTATACTTTTTATACAAGTTCAGACGATGGATCTAAATTATTTATCAATGGTTCAGAGGTTGTAAATAATGATGGTTTGCATGGCGTAGTTGAACAAAGTGGTCAAGTTCTATTAACAGCAGGAGGTGATTATAAGATAGAAGTTTTATTTTTTGAAAACACGGGAGGCCAAAGTTTACAGGTTCAATACGAAGGTCCATTAACATTAAAGCAAAATTTACCTTTTGCTAATTTGTCATGCTTAGTTGATACTGATAATGATGGAACTCCAAATTATCTGGATACTGATTCAGATAATGATGGTTGTTTTGATGCTATTGAAGCTGATGAAAACGTAACATTTTCTCAATTAAATGCTAATGGTAGTGTAAATATCTTATCTCAAGGTGGTGTAAATGAAGATGGAGTTCCTAATTTGGTAAACAGTGGTGGAGTAGCAGATATAGGAAATGATGATGCTCAAGGAACAAACTCAAATGTGACAACAGCTAATGCCGCAAACGCTGGTGTTTTAAGTGGTGGTACAGAGGTATGTGTTTCAAATAGCTTAGCTTTATCAAGTGATGGTGATTCTGGTGGTTTTTGGAGTAGTTCAAACAATTCAATTGCAGTAATAAATTCATCATCAGGTATAGTAACAGGAGTAAGTTCTGGTTCAGTAACAATTTCATATACAGTAAATTCACCAGGTGGTTGTGAAGATGAAGCAACAATAAGTATTACAGTAAACCCATTACCAACGGCGGATGCAGGAACAGACGGAACCATTACGTGTACGACTACAAGT
>CAXHZZ010000011.1:0-45458 GCA_964021635.1 uncultured Tenacibaculum sp. | reverse complement strand
ATTATCAATAATTAATAATAAATTATTGTTTTTCGATAATTTTATTATATTTGCATTATAATTAATCAAGTTTTTGAAAATGAAAAAAGTATTAAGTATTTTAAAATGGTTCTGTACGTTATTAGTGTTTAGTGCAGGGATAAGTTTTCTTGAGAAGGTATATAAGTTAATCCATTATGTTATTTATGAAGGTAGTAAAATAAAGGTGTTTAAATTTTCAATTCCAGAAGACTGGAATGACTGGTATTATTATTGTCTTTCTCTTATAGGATTAACATTAATGGCTTATTTAATATATTTAATAATTGAATTTAGAAAAGTTATTTTTAATTTTTCGAAAGAGAATGTTTTTACAAAAGAGAATTGTGAAAGATTAAGAAGAGTAGGAAAAGGGTTGTTTATTTATGGAGGCGTGATTTTAGTTTTTACAATTGTATTAGGTTTAATAACAATGAGTCAACCAGATTTAAGTTCAATTTCTGACCTCGCAGTTAAGTATGGGTATTCAATAGGATATACGTTTGGATTTATAATAGGAACAGCAATAAGTAAAGTTTTACCAATATTTGTGGTTGCGCTATTTGTGCAATTCATCTCTTTTATAGTAGTAAAAGGTAATTTACTACAAGAAGAAAATAATTTAACTATATAAAACTTAAATTATGAGAAAATTACAAATACTAAAAAGTCTGGTAGACTTTCTTTTTATTACTACAAGTTGCTTGATTCCTTTTTTATTTTTAGGAATTCCTGCTGTTTTTGTACTATCAGAAAATATTACAAGTGATTTTTTAAAAATAGATATTGCAGAAAGTATAACGATACTACACAAAGTTTTTCTTGCGATTTTTTTACTTTCTTATCTCTTGATTTATTACACGATTTATAAATTCAGGTTGGTTTTAAATGAATTTGTTCGTGCTCGAATTTTTACAGAAAAAGTAATTACAAACTTAAAATCAGCAGGAAATACTTTAATGATAGCAGGTTTATTAATGATTGTAAGTGAAGTTGGGTTAAAACTAGTTGTTGAATCTAAAATAAGTTTTAATTTCGGAATTAGTACACATTATTTATGTATTTGCTTCGGTTTGTTTTTTGTGGTGCTTTCTGAAATTTTTAAAGTATCTAAAAACATGAAACAAGAAAACGACCTAACCATATAAATTTAAATAATGAAAACCATATCAATTTTAAAGAATTTTATCAATGTGTATTATTATTTAGTGCTATTCATTTTTATAACTTCTGTTTTTGCTTTTTCTAGATCTTTTTTTACTCAAAATACTGAAATGATTTCTGAGGTATTAGAAATGAGTATTGATCTTAATCAGTTAAATTTTAACGAGCGAATGATTGTGCTTAGTGTTATATTAGTAGTGTATTTTATGTATACCAGAGCTGTATTTTTATTAAAGAGTAGTTTAGGTGATTTGCCATCAGGGAATTATTTTTCAAAATTAGTAATAAACAACTTTAACAAAATAGGAAAATTATTTTTAATTAGTTGTACTGTAGAATTTATAGGGAGAATTGTATTGCGAGTTATAATGAAAAAAAAGATAGGAATAGAGTCGGATTCCTCAGTTTTTTTATTCTTGATAATGGGACTTTTCTTTTTGTTTTTAAGTGAAGTGTTTGCTAAAGCAGGATCGATTAAACAAGAAAACGATCTAACCATATAACTATGCCAATAATTGTAAATTTAGATGTAATGCTTGCTAAGCGTAAGATGAAAAGCAAAGATTTGGCAGAAATTATGGGAATTACTACGGCAAATTTATCCATCTTAAAATCAGGAAAAGCAAAGGCAATTCGGTTTTCAACTTTAGAAGCAATTTGTAAAGCTTTAGAATGTCAGCCAGCAGATATTTTAGAATTTGTAGAAAACTAAAACCACATATGTATTACTTTTGCAGACATGTATGCACTAGTAGATTGTAATAATTTTTATGCCTCTTGCGAACGGGTTTTTAATCCGAATTTGCAACACAAACCTGTCGCTGTTTTAAGTAATAACGATGGTTGTGTAATTGCTATGAGTGACGAAGCTAAAAAATTAGAACTCCCGTTTGGTGCACCAATTTTTAAATGGAATCAGTTTTGTAAGAACAATAATATAACCGTATTATCTTCTAATTATCCGTTATATGGCGATATGAGTGCACGAGTTATGAAAATACTCGAACAATTTTCGCCAGATATCGAAGTGTATTCTATTGACGAAGCTTTCTTACAGTTTAAAGGTTTTGAGAATTATAATCTACAAGAATACGGAACGCAAATTAGAAGCCGAGTTTTACAATGGACGGGGATTCCGACCTGCGTAGGTGTTGCACCAACCAAAGCATTAACTAAAATAGCGAATAAGATTGCGCGTAAATATCCGAAGGAAACAAAAGGAGTTTATGTAATAGATTCTGATGAAAAAAGAATAAAAGCATTAAGGTGGACGGCTATAGAAAACGTTTGGGGAATAGGAAGCCGTTTATCAAAAAAACTACAGGCAAAAGGTTGTATAAAAGCCTATGATTTTACACAATTAGATGATAATTGGGTTCGTAAGAACTTATCAATTACGGTTTGGAAGTTGAAAAAAGACTTAGAAGGTGAAGCTAAAATATTGTTAGACGAGCCAGTAACTAAAAAAGCAATTGCTACCACCCGAAGTTTCGAATATACTTTCTCTGATATCGATAATATAAAAGAGCGAATTTCTACATTTGCAACAAGTTGTGCCGAGAAATTACGAAAACAAAATTCAAGCTGTCATATGGTTATGGTTGTGTTGCATAGCGATCGTCATAAAAAAGATAGCGAACAACATCGTGCAAGCAGAACGGTTGTTTTTTCATATCCAACAGATTCAACTTTAACCATCAGTAAAAATGCGGTAGAAGCCGTAAAAACTATTTTTAAAAAAGGCGTAAAGTATAAGCGAGCAGGAGTTATTGTAACAGGATTAGTACCTTCGGATAACTATCAAATAAATATGTTTGAAACTGAAAATCCGAAGCATAAACCGCTAATGCGAGCTATTGATAAATTAAATCAGACTTTTAAGTCAGATAAGGTTAAATTAGCAAATCAAGATTTACAACGAACTTGGAAAATGCGCCAAGAACGATTGTCGCCAAAATACACCACAAATATTAACGATATTATTACGGTAAAATAAATTTATGAACACATCAGAAACATTAACTTTTTTTTCACCTAAAGAAATGGGTAAAACAGTAGGTGCAATTTTTAAGGATATCGGTATTTCTGCCGGATTTCCTTCGCCTGCGGATGATTTTAGGGAAACGCGTATTTCGTTAGATGAAGAGTTGATACGAAATAAAGAAGCGACCTTTTTTGCAAAAGTTAGTGGTCAATCTATGATTGGTGCAGGATTAGATGATAATGATTTATTGGTAATTGATAGAAGTATAGCACCCGAAAACAACAAAATAGCCGTTTGTTTTTTAGATGGCGAGTTTACGGTAAAGCGATTAAGAGTAGAAAAAGATGAGGTTTGGTTACAACCTGAAAATCCGGATTATCCGATAATTAAAATAACAGCAGAGAATAATTTTGTTATTTGGGGTATTGTTACCAGCGTAATAAAAAAAGTATAAATAAAAAAATCCAGCGAATTTGCTGGATTTTTTTATTTACTCTAATGCGAATTATTATTCACAAAATTCATCATAAGCACCTGCTAAGTTCTGAGCAATAGCTTGTGCTGAGTGTCCTTCGATATGGTGACGCTCTAACATGTGTACTAAGTTACCATCTTTAAATAATGCAATTGCAGGAGATGACGGAGGAAAAGGAACCATAAGTTCTCTTGCTCTAGCGGTAGATTCTTTTTCTACACCTGCAAAAACAGTTGTTAAGTTTGTAGGAGTTTTATCAGCTCCTAAAGAAGCAATTGCTCCTGGTCTAGCAGTACCTGCAGCACAACCACAAACAGAGTTTACCATTACTAAAGTTGTTCCTTTTTTTGCTAAAGCTGTATCAACATCTTCGGCAGTATATAAAGCGTCAAAACCAGCATCGATTAATTGGTCACGCATCGGTTTTACTAATTCTTCTGGGTACATATATTTCTAATTAAAAAATTTAAGGCAAAGATACTTTATTTAAAACCAAGAATCAAGCCTAAACAAATCGTCTTTTTTGTAAAGACTTAATAGTATATTTACAGCCTTAAAAATAAAAAATGGGAAAATTTGCGAAATGGCTTGGAGCAGGAGCAGGATTTACAATGGGTGGCCCAATAGGTGCTATTATAGGATTTGCTGTAGGTAGTTTTATTGATGGGGTATCTGTTGAAGATTTTATGCAAGAGCAACAAGAATATCAAAGGAGATCGCAACCACAACAAAGAGGAAGGGCTACTTCTGGCGATTTTGAAATTACATTGCTAATTTTAGCATCTGTTGTTATTAAAGCAGATGGAAAGGTTGATAAGCGAGAGTTAGATTATGTGCGAATGCATTTTGTAAAAATGTACGGAAAAGAGCGTGCAAATCATGCGTTTAAATTGTTTAACGGAATTATTAAAAAGAAAATATCAACGCGTCAGGTGTGTATGCAAATCCGTCAACACATGTCGCATTCTTCTCGTTTACAATTATTGCACTTTTTATTCGGAATAGCGAAAGCAGATGGTCAAGTAACGGCATCTGAAGAAGAAGAAATTAAAAAAATTTCAAGCTATTTATATATCAATGAGTATGATTATTCATCAATAAAAGCCATGTTTTATGATGAAACAGATGGTGCTTACAAGATTTTAGAAATCGCAAAAGAAGCGACTAATGATGAGTTGAAAAAGGCTTACAGAAAAATGGCTAAAAAATACCATCCTGATAAATTAGAAGGATTAGGAGAAGAACACAAAGAAGGGGCAAATGAAAAATTTCAAAAAATTCAGGCTGCTTACGAACAAATAAAAAACGAAAGAGGTATTTCTTAAAAGGATTGCGCTAAATTTTAAAGCCCATATTTAAAGGCTTTTTTTATGTGTCAACTACTACAATTACAAGAAAATACGTAATTTCGCCAATTCAATTAATACAATTACAAAATGAGTACGAAGTTTACTGAATACAAAGGGCTTAACTTGCCAAATGTTGCTGATGAAATCCTTAATTACTGGAAAGAAAACAACATTTTTGAAAAAAGTATAACTACCCGTGATGATAATAAGCCGTTTATCTTTTTCGAAGGACCACCTTCAGCAAATGGTTTACCGGGTATTCACCACGCAATGGGACGTACGATTAAAGATATTTTTTGCCGTTACAAAACCTTAAAAGGATTTCAAGTAAAGCGTAAAGCAGGTTGGGATACGCATGGTTTACCTGTTGAGTTAGGGGTAGAAAAAGAATTAGGAATAACCAAAGAAGATATCGGAACAAAGATTACGATAGAAGAATACAATATTGCTTGTAAAAAAGCAGTAATGAAGTATACTGATATTTGGAATACACTTACCGAAAAAATGGGATATTGGGTAGATATGGAAGATCCGTATGTTACCTATAAGCCAAAATATATGGAAACCGTTTGGTGGCTGTTAAAACAAATCTATAACAAAGATTTGATGTACAAAGGCTATACAATTCAGCCTTATTCACCAAAAGCAGGTACTGGTTTAAGTTCTCATGAGGTAAATCAGCCAGGAGCCTATCAAGATGTTACAGATACAACGGTAGTTGCACAATTTAAAGCAATTAGCGAAACTTTACCAAGTATCTTACAAAATGGAAGTGACGTTCATATTTTAGCATGGACAACAACTCCTTGGACGTTGCCAAGTAATACAGCTTTAACCGTTGGACCAAAAATTGAGTATGTTTTAGTAAAAACATTCAATCAATACACTTTTGAACCTACACAAGTTCTTTTAGGAAAGGCTTTAGTAGGTAAACAGTTTGCAGGAAAAAAGTTTAAAGCGGTTGAAAATGAAACTGATTTAGCTTCTTATAAAACAGATGATAAACAAATTCCTTATTTGGTAGTTGCCGAATGTAAAGGAGCCGATTTAGTAGGTGTTAAATACGAACAATTATTACCGTATGTTTTACCATACGAAAACCCAGAAGAAGCTTTTAGAGTAATTCCTGGAGATTTTGTTACTACGGAAGACGGAACAGGAATTGTACATACTGCGCCAACTTTTGGAGCAGACGATGCCATTGTTTGTAAAGACGCAGGTATACCACCAATGTTGGTAAAAGATGCTAATGATAATTTAGTCCCTTTAGTAGATTTACAAGGTAAGTTTACCAAAGATGTTGGCGAATTTGCAGGAATGTATGTGAAAAATGAATATTATGCTGATGGCGAAGCGCCAGAAAAATCGGTAGATGTTCAAATAGCCATCAAATTAAAAGAAGAAAATAAAGCCTTTAAGGTAGAGAAATATGTGCATAGTTATCCGCATTGTTGGAGAACAGATAAGCCTATTTTATATTATCCATTAGATTCTTGGTTTATTAAAGTAACAGACGTTAAAGAACGTATGCACTCTTTAAACGAAGAAATTAATTGGAAACCTGAATCAACAGGTACGGGTCGTTTTGGAAATTGGTTAAAAAATGCAAACGATTGGAATTTATCACGTTCGCGTTTTTGGGGAATTCCATTGCCAGTTTGGAGAACCGAAGATGGTAAGGAAACCAAAGTAATGGGTTCTGTAGCTGAGTTAAAAGAAGAAATGGCATTGGCTGTAAAAGCTGGTGTAATGGCTGAAGATATTTTTGCTGATTTCGTATCAGGAGATATGTCAGACGAAAATTACGATACGGTTGATTTACATAAAAATGTAGTTGATAAAATTACATTGATATCAACATCAGGAGAACCAATGAAACGTGAAGCAGATTTAATTGATGTTTGGTTCGATTCTGGTTCTATGCCATATGCACAATGGCATTATCCGTTTGAAAATAAAGAATTGGTAGAAGAAGGTTGGAAAACAGCTGACTTTATTGCCGAAGGTGTAGATCAAACTCGTGGTTGGTTTTATACATTGCATGCTATTGCAACCATGGTTTTTGATGATAAAGCCTATAAAAATGTTGTTTCTAACGGATTAGTGTTAGATAAAAACGGACAAAAAATGTCTAAACGTTTAGGTAACGGAGTAGATCCGTTTACTACCTTAGATAATTACGGACCGGATGCTACGCGTTGGTATATGATATCGAATGCAAATCCTTGGGATAATTTAAAGTTCGATTTAGACGGAATTACAGAGGTTAGTAGAAAGTTTTTTGGAACACTTTACAACACCTATTCATTCTTTAGTTTATATGCAAACTTAGATAATTTCAATTACAGCGAAGCTGAGGTACCGTTAAATGAAAGACCAGAAATTGATCGTTGGGTATTATCAGAATTAAATACTTTGGTTGAAAAAGTAGATGTTTTTTATGCGGCTTATGAGCCAACAAAAGCAACGAGAGCAATCTCTGATTTTGTGCAAGACCATTTAAGTAACTGGTATGTGCGTTTATGTAGAAGACGTTTTTGGAAAGGAGAATATGCACAAGATAAAATATCAGCATATCAAACCTTATATACCTGTATGCTAACAGTTGCTAAATTAGCATCGCCAGTAGCGCCATTTTTTATGGATAAGTTATATAAAGATTTAATTAGCACAACTAATATCGAAGGATATGAAAGTGTACATTTAGCAGAATTTCCAAAATACGATGCTAATTTAATTGATAAGTCTTTAGAGCGTAAAATGGAAAATGCGCAAACAATATCTTCATTAGTTTTATCGTTAAGAGCAAAAGAAAAGATAAAAGTACGTCAGCCATTACAAAAAATCATGATCCCGGTTTTAGATGCGACTCAAAAAGAAGAAATTTTAGCAGTTGCTGATTTAATAAAATCAGAAGTAAATGTTAAAGAAATAGAGTTGTTAGACGATGCTTCAGGTATTTTAGTAAAACAAATAAAACCAAATTTTAAAGCTCTGGGGCCAAAGTTTGGTAAGGATATGAAGTTGATAGCTAATGAGATACGTGAATTTACCCAAGATGATATTATAAAGATAGAAAAAGAAGGAACTATTTCTGTTGAAATTAATGATAAATTTATTAATTTAGAAACCGCAGATGTAGAGATTTCATCTAAAGATATTGAGGGTTGGTTAGTTGCGAATGCAGAAGGTTTAACCGTTGCTTTAGATGTTACAATAAACGAAGGTTTACGTAAAGAAGGTGTTGCTAGAGAATTGATAAATAGAATTCAGAATGCACGTAAAGAAAGCGGTTTAGAAGTAACAGATAAAATTAAATTAACCATTTTAAATTCTGACGATTTACAAGAGTCTGTAACTGCAAATGAAAGTTATATAAAAGCAGAAACATTAACAAATGAGCTATTATTTGTTGATGACTTAAAAGATGGTATAGAAATTGAATTTGATACCATAAAAAGTAAAATGTTAATAGAAAAAGCATAACATTATGGATGAGGTTAAAATGAGATTTTCGGATAGTGATTTACAAGAGTTTAAAGAAATTATCTTAAAGAAAATAGAACATTCTGAAGAAGATTTAAGATTAATTCAATCTTCTTACAAAAACGGGTCAGATAACGGTACAGACGATACTTCACCATCATTTAAATCGTTTGATGAAGGTTCTGATACGATGGCCAAAGAAGCAAATACACAATTAGCTATTCGTCAAGAAAAATTTATTCGCGACTTAAAAAATGCATTAATTCGTATCGAAAATAAAACATACGGTATTTGTAGAGTTACAGGTAAATTAATTCAGAAAGAACGTTTAAAGTTAGTTCCTCATGCTACATTAAGTATAGAGGCAAAACGTAAACAATAACGTTTTGTATAATTATTATAAAAATAAGAAACCTCTTTATAGGGGTTTCTTTTGCTTTAGACCTTTTTGTGTAATTGTTTTCTTGTTCGCTAATTTGACTTTCTTCGCTCAAGAAAAATTACTTAAAAAAAGAACTTTTAAATCAGAAGAAATAGAAATAATTACAGATGGATTAGATAATGTAGCTATAGAGAATTCAATAAGTAATCAGATAGAAGTTGTTTTGCTAGATGAAAATCCGAACACACATACCATTTTTATAAACGAACAAAGTGGTGTTTTAAAAGTGAGTTTTAAGCTTAATTTTAATATATTTAAAGAACCTGTTTTTAGAAAATTTATTACACAACGACTGCAAAGAGCTACTACTATTATTAAAATTCCGAATCGTAAAGTCGTAAATATATACGGAAAAACAATCGATGTTACTTCAAAGAGTTATAAAGGAGATTTAAAAATATACATAGACAACGGAAGCGTGAAGCTAAATGAAGTAAAGGGAAATACTGATGTTAAATTATTTTCAGGTAACGTTTCCGGTAGAATAAATAAAGTTACAGCTATAAATATAGAAACGAATAATGGAACAATTAATGTAAATGAAAATAGCTATAACAAGCACTTTTACACTAAAAGCAATCCAAAAGCTACTCGTAAATTCAATGTACGTTCTATTAACGCTAATGTTATCTTAATAACAGAATAAAAACGAATACTTTTCTTATTTTAGCTGCTGTTAAATTTATAAAATGTCTAAAAAAAATATCGCAATACTTACTGTAGTTTTGGCAATTTTAATTGATCAAATTAGTAAAATATATGTTAAAACGCACTTTCAATTAGGCGAAGAAGTAGTAGTTTTTGGTGATTGGTTTAAAATCCATTTTACTGAAAATAATGGTATGGCTTGGGGTTTTGAATTTGGCGGTAGAGCGGGTAAATTATTTTTAACATTGTTTAGGGTTGTTGCGGTTTCTGGTATTATCTACTGGTTATGGCAAACTATAAAAAGGCAAGCTCATACAGGTGTTGTTATTGCTATTGGTTTGGTTTTAGCAGGTGCAATAGGTAATATTATAGATTCAGTTTTTTACGGAATTATTTTTGATAGTTCATATCATAATGTGGCAACATTATTTTCAGATAAACCTTATGGCGATTTATTTTATGGTAAAGTAGTAGATATGCTATATTTTCCTATGTATGAAGGAGAGAGTTTTACTTTTTTTAATGCAATATTTAATGGTGCCGATTCTTGGATAACCATTGGTGTTGTGTTGTTGTTTATATTTAACAAGCAAGCTTTTCCGAAAGAAGAAACAACTGCCTAAATTAAAATACTATAAATCTTTTGTTTAATATACTTTTTTCTATATTTATGAAAAAAGAAAATTATGCGTCTTCTTAAATATATTGCTATTTTTTTATTGGGTTTTTTGATTGCCAAGTTATGGTATGAAAAGAAAGAAGAAAAATATCAAAAAGAAGAAATAAAAGTAGTTTTAAGTGGGGTACAAAACCTGCAAAAACTGGTAGTTTCAGAAGGTAATTTTTCTGAAATGTATAGTTTCTCTGATACCAAGAAATATCTATACAATTATTTTTCTTTTGAAAAAAAAGCAATATTATCAGTAAATGCAAAAGTTGAGGTTGGTTATGATTTGTCCCAGTTAGAAATACAAATAGATAGTATTGGCAAACAAATAATTATCAATAAAATACCTAAAGAAGAAGTTTTAATTTCGCCAGATATTAAATATTTTGATTTACAACAAAGTCAGTTTAACACCTTCTCGAGATCAGAATTAAATATGCTTAATGCTAGAGCTATCGAAAAGATAAAAGCAACTATAACAGTCTCTGATCTTCAAAAAGACGCTAAGAAGCGCCTTTTTGAAGAACTGTCTAAAATATACCAACTTTCTAAAATTTATAATTGGAAAGTGGTTGATAATACCAGTTCAAACTTATTAGAAACTATTTTATTGCAGGATTAATTAGGTAACTTTTTACTTAATAATCCGTAAATAAAAGCACCTAACGTAGCGCCAAGTAAAACAATAATTATTGGTAGTATACCGTGGCCAATTAAAACAAAAATAGGCGCAGGGCATGCGCCTGCAAGAGCCCATCCTAATCCGAAAATGGTTCCACCAACAAGTGTTCTTATAAAGCCTTTTTTCTTTTCTTTAATGTTTATTTGATTTCCTAAGTAATCTTTAATTTTACCGCTTTTAAAGAAATACATTAATACCATAGAAATTGCTACCGCCGATCCTATAATACCGTACATGTGAAACGATTGAAATTTAAACATTTCATAGATTCTGTACCACGAAATAGCTTCAGATTTTGTCATGATAATTCCGAAGAAAATACCTAATACTAAAAATTTTATATTTTTCATCTTAACCGAAAATTAAAGGAAATATTATCCAAGTCATTACTAAACCACCTATAAAAAAACCAATTACAGCAATTAATGAAGGTAATTGTAAACTGCTTAAACCAGTAATTGCGTGTCCAGAAGTACATCCTCCTGCGTATCTTGTTCCGAAACCAATTAAGATTCCTGCACCTAATAAAATTGAAAACCCTTTAAGAGTAAGCATATTTTCTAAGCTAAAAATTTCGCTAGGAACAAAAGAATTTCCTGCATTGGCAAAACCTAACTCAGTTAGATCTTGTATCGTTTTTGGGTTTAGATCAATAGTGTTTGTTGCCGATAAATAATTAATGGTTATAAACCCACCAATAATTAATCCCGCTAAGAAAGTAAGGGCCCAGTCGCGTTCTTTCCAGTCCTTTTTAAAATAATCAGAAACTTTACCAGCACCTGCAATGGTACACATTGTTTCTAAGTTTGTAGATACACCGAAGTTTTTTCCGAAGTAAAAAAACAAGAAAAGTACAAAGGCAATCAATGGGCCAGATATGAACCAAGGCCAAGGTTGTAATATGATATCCATTATAAAGTTTTTTTTATATAATCTATTATAATTTTAGTAGCACCAACGTTGTTTGCTATATGTTTTTGGTTTGTGCTTCCTAATTCAGTTCTTAAAATACTGCTATTTTTAAGTATGGTAAAATTACTCGAAAATTCCTTATTATTTGTAACAATTGTAACACTACTTAACTTTAGTAAATAAGTTGCTTTTTTCTTTTTAATATTTTAATTTCTGTTAGATTTTAAGTTTGTAGAATTATAATCTAACCTTTAATTCTTAAGTAATTTAAGTATATTTATATTGAAAATAACTTACTTTTGGTGTTTATAAAGATTCGTTTAATTTTATATGAAAAAGAAATGGGGATAGATTTTGTAGTTACTTGGGTTGATATGGATGACCCAAAATGGATTAAAGAGTTTTCAAAGTATTCTAACAAAATAGACAATTCTGTAAATGAACTTTCTGAAGCTCGTTTCCGTGACCATGGATTTTTAAAATATTGGTTTAGAGGTATTGAGAAATTTGCTCCTTGGGTCAGAAAAATTCATTTTGTAACAAGTGGTCAAAAACCAGATTGGTTAGATGAAAATCATCCTAAAATAAATTTAGTAAATCATTCAGATTATATTCCTAGCGAGTTTCTACCTGTTTTTAACTCTAACTTAATAGAGATTTACATGCATAAGATACCAGACTTGTCAGAGAAATTTGTGTATTTTAATGATGATTTTTTTATTATAAATAATGTTTCTGAAAATAGGTTTTTTGAAGGTGGTTTACCAAAAGATATTGCTACTTTTAGAAAGAATACAGGTATTTCTCAATTCGAAAAAATGCTTAAAAATAATATCCGACTTATTAACAAGCATTTTGATAAGAAGGAAGTTTTTAAAAGAGATCATGATAAATGGTATCATCCTTCTTACGGCAAAAGAGGAAGGTTAACGAAATTATTAAAATATTATAATGAATTTATAACACTTCGTACGCCTCATAACGCACAACCTTTTTTAAAATCTACTTTTGTAGATGTTTGGAAGCATTGTAATGAAGAACTTACAGAAATGTCTAAACATAGGTTTAGAAGTAATGATGATTATACTCCTGAGTTGTTTAAAACATGGCAAATATGTAGCTCTAATTTTGTGCCTTACAACACGTATCAAGACACTAAAATGTTTCCATTGTTAATCAAATCAAAGAAAGCGATAAAAGCAGTAAGAGAACAGTCATATAAACTAGTTTGTTTAAATGATAACATACATATTAGAAACTATAATAAAGTAATGCAAGATATAAGTGATGCATTTGATAGTATATTACCAGAAAAATCAAGTTTTGAAAAGTAACTAGTCATATCTATTTATATTGTTAGGAATAAAAAAACCTAATATGTTTTAAAGCATATTAGGTTTTTTTTATTCAATATTATTTCATTTCAAAATCTTCCATGAATTTTGTGGTGTAATTACCAGAAATATAATCAGGATGATCCATTAATTGTCTGTGAAAAGGAATCGTTGTCTTAATTCCTTCAATAATATATTCATCTAATGCACGTTTCATTTTGTTAATAGCTTCTTCACGTGTTTGTGCAGTAACTATTAACTTAGAAATCATAGAATCGTAATTAGGTGGAATCATATATCCTGCATACACATGCGTGTCTATACGAACTCCATGACCTCCTGGCGCGTGGTAAGATGTAATTTTACCTGGTGAAGGTCTAAAACCATTATGAGGATCTTCTGCATTAATTCTACATTCGATAGAGTGCAATTGAGGTAAATAGTTTTTACCAGAAATAGGTACACCTGCAGCTACTAATATTTGTTCACGAATTAAATCGTAATCCACTACTTCTTCAGTAATAGGATGCTCTACCTGAATACGCGTATTCATCTCCATAAAGAAGAAGTTACGATGCTTATCTACTAAAAATTCAACAGTTCCTGCACCTTCATATTTAATGTATTCAGCAGCTTTTACAGCAGCTTCTCCCATTCTAGTACGTAATTCATCTGTCATAAACGGAGAAGGCGTTTCTTCAGTTAATTTTTGATGGCGACGTTGAACAGAACAATCTCTTTCTGATAAATGACATGCTTTACCGTAAGAATCTCCAATAATTTGAATTTCGATATGACGAGGCTCTTCAATAAGCTTCTCCATATACATATCATCATTACCAAAGGCAGCTTTAGATTCTTGGCGTGCAGAATCCCACGCGTCTTTTAAATCTTCTGCTTTCCATACAGCACGCATTCCTTTTCCACCGCCACCTGCAGATGCTTTTAGCATAACAGGGTACCCAGTTTCTAAGGCTGTTTTTTCACAAGCTTCAAAATCTTCTATAACACCTTCACTACCTGGTACACAAGGTACGCCAGCAGCAATCATGGTAGATTTAGCATTCGCTTTATCTCCCATGCGGTCAATCATATCAGGTGAAGCTCCAATAAATTTTATATCGTGCTCTTGACATAATTTAGAGAATTTAGCATTTTCAGATAAGAAACCATAACCAGGATGAATTGCATCTGCATTTGTAATTTCTGCAGCAGCAATAATACGATCCATTTTTAAATACGATTCATTACTAGGAGCTGGTCCAATACAAACCGCTTCATCAGCAAATCTTACGTGTAAACTTTCAGTGTCTGCTTTAGAGTATACAGCTACTGTTTTTATTCCCATTTCTTTACAGGTTCTAATTACGCGTAGCGCAATTTCACCTCTATTGGCAATTAATATCTTTTTAAACATACGTTCTAAAAATTTTAAAACTCCAAATAAGTAATTATTTGGAGTTTTATGTTACTTAAGATGGATCTACTAAAAATAATGGTTGATCAAATTCTACCGGAGAAGAATCATCTACTAATACTTTAACGATTTTACCTGAAACTTCAGATTCAATTTCATTAAATAATTTCATTGCTTCAATAATACAAACTGTATCACCTACTTTTACTTCTGTACCTACCTCTGCAAAATTTGGTTTGTCTGGAGAAGGTTTTCTGTAAAAAGTTCCAATTATTGGAGATTTAATTGTAATGTACTTCGCATCTTCTTCTGTGTTAGAAGCTTCGTTGGCAGGTGTTGCCGGTGCTGCTGCTGGTTGTGCAACAGGTGCTTGAGCCATCATTTGTGGTGCTACACCCATAGGGTTTGCAGTTTGAATAAATGTAGTTTCAGGTGTTTCACTCCCTGTTTTAATGGTGATCTTAATATCCTCCATTTCTAACTTTACTTCACTTGCACCAGATTTGGCTACAAATTTTATAAGACTTTGAATTTCTTTAATATCCATATTCCTAATTTTAGTTGTTTGGTTTTTTTATGAATTGTATGCCCATTTTAAATAGATAGCTCCCCATGTGAAGCCTCCACCGAATGCAGCAAAAATTAAATTATTTCCTTTTTTTAGATCCTTTTCATAATCTGCAATTAATAAAGGTAAAGTAGCAGAAGTGGTATTTCCATACTTATGGATGTTTACCATTACTTTTTCTGACTCTAAGCCAACTCTATTTGCTGTAGCCTCAATAATTCTGTTATTGGCTTGATGTGGAACTAACCAATCGATATCATCTTTAGAAAGATTGTTTCGTTGCATTATTTTTTCAGAAACATCAGCCATGTTAGAAACTGCGTATTTAAATACAGTTTTTCCTTCTTGATGCACGAAGTGCTGACTATTTTTAAGGGTTTCTTCTGATGTAGGTAAGATAGAACCACCAGCTTCAATTTTAAGAAATTCTCTACCAATCCCATCACTCCTTAAATATTCATCTTGCAAGCCAAGTCCGCCTGCATTTGGTTCGAATAATACAGCGCCAGCCCCATCACCAAAAATAATACATGTTGCTCTGTCGGTATAATCGATAATTGAAGACATTTTATCAGCTCCTATTAACAATACTTTTTTATAGCGACCACTTTCTATATACTTCGCCGCTGTAGACATTCCGAATAAAAAACTAGAGCATGCAGCTTGTAAATCGTAAGAAAATGCATTTATAGCCCCTATTTGAGAAGCTGTATAAGCAGCAGTAGATGCAACAGGCATATCTGGTGTTGCAGTAGCAACAATTACTAAGTCAATATCTTTAGGGTCGATATTTGATTTTTCAATCAGGTCTTCAGCGGCTTTAATAGCCATAAAGGAAGTTCCTTTATCTTCTCCTTTTAAGATTCTTCTTTCCTTAATACCGGTTCTACTAGTAATCCACTCATCATTAGTATCTACCATTGTTGCGAGCTCCTTATTAGTTAAGACGTACTCAGGAACAAATTTTCCTACTGCGGAAATCGCTGCAGTTATTTTAGTCATAATTGTTTGTTTTGTAATAAAACTAGTTGTCAAAAGTAATGAAAATTAGTTGACCTTTTTAAAGAAAAAACATCAAAAATGTTATTTTTTAACAAAAAAACACAAAAAAACCCTCAAAAAGAGGGTTTTTTTGTGTTGTAAAAACTAGTGTTTATGCCTCAGCAACTGCATTTTCTAATACTACTTGACCTCTGTAGTATAATTTTCCTTCATGCCAGTGAGCTCTGTGGTATAAATGAGCTTCTCCAGTTGTAGGATCAACAGCTATTTGAGGTACAGAAGCTTTGTAGTGAGTTCTTCTTTTATCTCTTCTAGTTTTCGATATTTTTCTCTTTGGATGTGCCATTTTATGTTTTATTTATCTGTTAGTAAATCCTTTAATTTATCCCATCTAGGGTCTGCTGACGTTTGTTCAACAGTTTTTTCTTCGTTTATTCTTAATTCGTTTAATCTATCTAAAGCATCAGATTTCATCGTGCCGTTTAAAACATCTGGATGAATTCTTTTACTAGGAACTGATAATACTATTAACTCATATATGTATTGAGCAACGTTTATTTCATATACTTCGTGAGGAAGTATTAAAATTTCATCATGTTCATCGTTATATTCAGGTCCAAACTTAACTATTAAATCTAAGGTTCCATTAATTGCTAAATCAAATGGTTCGCCTGTGGTGTCACAGGGTAGGTTAACAGTTCCATTTATTGTAAAACTTAGCTCGAATAAGGTGCTTTTTTTCACAAAAATTAAATCTGCTTTTAGATTCGTTTCGTTAAATTCATCAAACTGAAATGCTTCAAAGAACTTCTCTTCAATTTGATACTGAAATAAATGACTTCCTTCTTTTAAACCTACAAAAGGTATATTGAATTCTTTTATGTCTTTCATCTGTAAGATCAATTTGAGCGTGCAAAGATATAAAAAATGTTTATATTTTTATATTTTACCTAAAAAAAAATACTATTTAACTTTTAAAGTGTTTTTTGTTAGTTCTGCATGCTGTTTTCTATTCTTAAATATTTGTAATGAGGTAAATAAAGCTTCTTTAAATGATGAGGGGTTTGCTTTATTTTTACCTGCTATGTTAAAACCTGTACCGTGATCTGGAGAGGTTCTTATTTTGTTTAAACCAGCTGTGAAATTTACACCATTACCAAAAGAAAGAGCCTTAAAAGGTGCTAGTCCTTGGTCGTGATACATTGCTAAAACACCATCGAATTGTTTATAGGTTTCAGAACCAAAAAACCCGTCAGCAGCATAAGGGCCAAAAATTAATTTACCAGATTCTTTAATTTCTGCAATTACAGGGCGCGTTATTTCATCATCTTCTTTTCCTATGATTCCGTTATCACCACAATGAGGGTTTAAACCTAATATGGCTATTTTTGGCTTACTAATACCAAAATCTTGTTTTAAAGAAGTGTGCATAATTTCAACTTTCTCTTTAATTAATTCAGGAGTAATCGATGTAGCTACTTCAGAAATAGGAATATGTGCTGTAATTAAACCTATTCGTAATTCATCAGTCATTAAGATCATTAAACTTTTACCTGTTAAGTTTTCTTCTAAGTACTCGGTGTGTCCAGGAAACTTAAAGTTTTCAGATTGTATATTTTCTTTACTTATTGGAGCGGTAAGTAAAACGTTAATATGATTGCTTTTTAAAGCTTTTGTAGCTGTTTCTAGTGATTTAAACGCGAATTTTCCACCAGTTTCGGTAATTTTACCTATTTCAATTTTAACATCTTCATTCCATGAGTTCATTAAGTTTATTTTATCATGCGAAATTTTATCAATAGAATTAATACTATGAATGTTGGTGTTTAACTTCAGGTTTTTCTTGTGGTAAGAAATCAGTCTAGTCGAGGCAAATAAAACAGGAGTACAGAACTCAAGCATACGTTTGTCTTCAAAAGTTTTTAAAATGATTTCAATTCCAATTCCGTTTATATCTCCAACCGAAATTCCAACAATAATTTTGTTTGTAGTATCCATAGTTACTTTCGTACGTAAAAGTTGTATTTTTGATGTAAACAAAAGTAACTAAAAATTTATAGAATGTTTACGGGAATAATAGAAACTCTTGGAATTGTTAAGAGTTTAAAGAAGGATAAAGAGAATTTACATATTACTGTTTTAAGTAATATTACAAATGAGTTAAAGATTGATCAGAGTGTTGCTCATAATGGCGTTTGTTTAACTGTTGTTGGTATTATGAATGATGAATATACAGTTACTGCAATTAAAGAAACACTTGATAAAACCAATATTGGCGATTTAAAAGAGGGCGATGAAGTGAATTTAGAAAGGGCAATGAAGTTAGGTGCACGTTTAGATGGTCATATCGTACAAGGGCATGTTGACCGAACAGGGATTTGTAAAAATATTAAAGATGAAGACGGAAGTACTGTTTTTACTTTTTCTTATGATTTTGAAGGAGATAATGTGACTATAGAAAAAGGGTCTATTACGGTGAACGGAGTGAGCTTAACGGTTGTAAATTCTAAGAAAGACGAATTTAGTGTAGCTATTATACCATATACCTTAGCGCATACTAGCTTTAAAAACTTTAAAGAGGGAAGTAAAATTAATTTAGAATTTGATGTAATTGGTAAATATGTTGCAAGATTAACCCAATTAAAATAAAAAAACCACTTACATTTCTGTAAGTGGTTGAATTTAAACGTGGTCCCACCAGGACTCGAACCTGGGACCACCTGATTATGAGTCAGGTGCTCTAACCAACTGAGCTATAAGACCGGTTAAATTAGGACTGCAAAAATAGTAACTTTTTTAAATAAAAAAACTTTTTTTACACTTTTCTGCTCATTAAATTTTCACCAAACAAACGTAAACCTTCTTTAGCTTCGTTAGAAATGTTTAGGTGCGCTAAACTATCGAAAGACTTATTAGTGTAATACTCAATAAGTTCGTGTGTAAATTTAGGGATGTCATTTTTCGAAAATATGGCAGAAACAGTACTTATTTTGGTTGAAATATTTTCTTGCTTTTCATTGTAAAGAACCCTCAATTTCTCCTTGTCATTGTCATTTGCCACTTCTAAAGCTTTTAAATAAAGATAAGTTTTCTTGTTTTCGATGATATCACCTCCAACTTGTTTCCCAAAAGTTTCAGGATTACCGTAAGTGTCTAAATAATCATCTTGTAATTGAAAGGCAATTCCTAGGTTTAATCCATAATTATATAAATGTTGCGCTTGGTCGTCGTTAACTTCGGCAACAATGGCACCCATTTTTAAAGCAGCGGCAACTAAAACAGATGTTTTTAGGGTGATCATCTTAATGTATTCTTCGATAGTAACATCATTTCTTGTTTCAAAATCAACATCTAATTGTTGTCCGTCACAAACCTCAAGGGCAGTTTTGCTAAATAATTGCGCTAATTTTTGAAAAACAATAGGACTGTAATTCTCGAAATGCTGGTAAGCAAGTATAAGCATTGCGTCTCCCGATAAAATACCTCTATTTATATCCCATTTTTCATGAACAGTTTCGTGACCTCTTCTTAAAGGAGCGTCATCCATTATATCATCATGTACAAGTGTAAAGTTGTGAAAAACTTCAACAGCTAAAGCAGCAGGCATTGCTTTTTTATAATCTCCCGAAAAAATATCTGAAGCGATAAGAGTTAGTATTGGTCGAATTCTTTTACCACCTATTTGAAGAATATAGTCTATGGGTTCATAGAGGTTTTTAGGCTCTCTTATGATTTTTTTAGATTCTAAGTAAGATAAAAAGTCTGACTGATATTGTAATATGTCCAAATCTTAATTTTTTTGTAAAAATAAGATAATGAATAATTTTATTATCAATAGAATGAAAAAAATAATTAAAACTTAGGAAACTTTTTTTGTTTCTAAAGTTTCCTGCAGTATCTTTGCGCCCGAATTATGAGAGATAAAATACTAAATAAAGCAGGAGAAATGTTTTTAAGCCTTGGGTTTAAAAGTATTACTATGGATGATATAGCTAGAGAACTAGGAGTTTCTAAAAAGACATTGTATAAATATTTTTCAAATAAAACAGCAATAGTTGATGCTAGTACCGAGGCGGTTCATAATACTATAAACGATACTATAATAAAGATTAAAGAGTCTAATTTTAATGCTATAGAAGAGGAGTTTGCAGTAAAAGCTATTTTTAAAGAAATGTTTAAAAATGCAAAGACATCACCAATGTTTCAATTAAAAAAATATTATCCAGAAACATATACAAGTTTAATGGAGAGGGAATTGTGCATGTTTAGGGATTGTAATGTTGATAATCTTAAGAAAGGAATCGAACAAGGTTTTTATAGAGAGGGTTTGAATATCGATCTGATAGTCAATTTTTATTTCACTCTAGTATTTGGTGTATTTGAGAGTGAAATGTACGGTGGTGAAATGCAAGAGTTAATGAAAATAGAATATCAGATTTTAGAATACCATATAAGAGCAATTGCAACAAATAAAGGTTTACAAGAGTTAGAAAAACAATTAAAAATAATAAATCAAAATTAATAACAATGAGAAAATACATATATAGTGTATTTATATTCTTTTGTACAGGCTTTTTGTTTGCACAAGAAGAACTTAATATATCAATGCAAGAAGCCATTGATTATGCAATAAAAAATAATTACGACAATAAAGTTGCTGTAAATAATATTGAGGCTGCCAAAGAAAGAAAGTGGGAAACCACAACTATGGGATTGCCTCAAATAAATGGTAAAGTAGATTACCAAAATTGGCTAAAGCAACAAGTATCGTTGTTACCAGCTGAACTTTCAGGAGGAACCCCGGGAACTTTTACGCCAGTTAAATTTGGAACAAAACAAACTATGGGTGCATCGGTAACTTTAACACAGTTAATTTTCGATGGATCATACTTGGTAGGGTTACAGTCAGCCAAAACTTATTTAAAAATATCTGAACAAGCTAAAGAAAAAACAGAGCTAGCAACTCGTGAGGCTGTTATTAATTCATACGGTAACGTATTGGTTATTGAAAGAAATATCGAAATATTAGAAAATAATAGAGATGTCCTTCAAAAAAACTTAGAAGAAACTCAGAAGATTTATAAAAACGGATTAACGGAGTTAGAAAATGTAGAGCAGTTACAAATTACTCTTGGTACTATTGAAAATAATTATAACAATGCTACAAGAATGAAAAGCATAGCCTATAAAATGTTAAATGTAGCCCTTGGTAACTCTATAGAAAAGAAACTTATTTTAACAGATGACTTGGATAATCTTGTTTTATTAAATACTGATTTAAGTTTGCTTACAAAGTCATTTAACGTTAAGAGTCATATAGATTTTAAAATGGCAGAAAATGATAAAGAAAGTAAAGCATTGTTAATGAAATTAGAACAAAGTAAAGCACTACCAACATTATCAGCCTTTGTAAATTACGGAGCAAATGCGAATTCAAATGATTTTGATTTCTTAAAAGGGTCTCAAGAATGGTTTGATTATTCATTGATGGGGGTAAGTTTAAATGTACCAATATTTAGTAGTTTCGGAAGACGCTCTAAAACAGCAAGAGCAAGAATTGAACTTGAAAATGCAGAGATTAAAAGCGAAAATGTTAGGCAAAACCTATTGTTACAATCAGAAACTGCAAAAAGCGAATACCAGTTAAGTATAGAAAGTTATCAAACAGCAAAGAAAAACCTGTCGCTAGCAGAGAGAATTGAAAAGAAACAACAAGTTAAATTCTTTGAAGGACTTTCATCAAGTTTTGATTTATTGCAGGCACAAAATCAACTATATACACAACAAAATAACTATGTGCAATCAATGCTTAATGTAATAGCAAGAAAAGCACAGTTAGAAAACGCATTAAACATACCAATAAAATAAAGTAATAAATAATGAAAAATATATATTCAATTCTCGCAATAACATTATTCTTAGTTTCTTGCGGAGGTAATAAAAAACAATCTGTAGAAGACGTAATAGCTTCAGATAATTTAGACAAAATTCGTGCTAAAAAAACTGCATTAAATGCAGAAGTACAAACATTATCAGAAGGTATAAAAGCCTTAGATGCTAAAATTGCAACGTTAGATAAAACCAAAAAAGTACCTTTAATAACAGTTTTATCAGCAAAAAAAGCGGTATTTAATCACTATTTAGAGTTGCAGGGTGATGTTAAAACAAAACAAAATGTTTTAATATATCCTGAAATGGCAGGGCAGCTTACCAAAATTTACGTCAAAGAAGGACAAAACGTCAAAGAAGGACAAATTTTAGCTAAAATTGATGATGGAGGATTATCTAATCAACTAGCACAGATAGAAGTAGAAGCAAAACTATCAGAAACTACTTATCAGCGTCAAAAACGATTATGGGATCAAAAAATAGGTTCAGAAATACAGTTTTTACAAGCTAAAACTAAATATGAAGCACAAAAAAACGCTGTAAGTCAACTAAAAAAGCAATTAGGAAAATCAACAATTAGAGCACCTTTTACAGGTGTTATTGACGATGTGATTAAAGAACAAGGAGTTGTTGTAGCGCCAGGAATGGGAGCTGAAATTTTTAGAATAGTAAACCTCTCTAAAATGTACATAGAAACAGCAGTGCCAGAAACCTATATAACTTCTATAAAAAAAGGAAAAAGTGTTGATATAGAATTTCCGATTTTAGGTGAAAAAATAACATCAAAAGTTCGTCAAGCAGGTAATTTTATAAACCCAGCAAACCGTACATTTAAAGTTGAGATTGCTGTAAATAATAAAGCAGGTAATATAAAGCCAAACCTAAGTGCTAAGTTAAAAATTAACGATTACACTAATGATGAAGCATTGCTAGTTCCGCAGAGTATTATTTCTGAAAATGCAAAAGGAGAGCAATATGTATATGTTGTAACCGATTTAAAAGATAACAGAGGAAAGGCAAAACAGGTAATTATTGTTACAGGTAAAACACAAGGAGATGTTGTAGAAGTCTTAGAGGGCATTAAAGCTGGCGATCAGATTATTAAAGAAGGAGCTCGTAGTGTTCAGAACAACCAAGAAGTACAGGTTTTAAACTAATACTAATTCACCAAAAAAAATAAAAATATGTCTAAAAAGAACAAACAGGTGGATAAAGAATTTGGTTTATCCTCTTGGGCAATTAACAACAAAACTACTATTTATGTGGTTATGGCTGTTATATTTTACCTTGGGGTTTCTGCTTTTTTTGAAATGCCAAGAGAAAGTTTTCCAGAAATTAAAGAAACAAAAATATATATAAGTACACCGTTTTTTGGAAACACAGCTGAAGATATTGAAAAATTAATTACAGATCCGTTAGAGGAAAAGTTAAAAACGGTAAGTAATGTTGTAGAAATTACATCAACATCTCAAGAAGATTACTCAATGGTTATTGTTGAGTTTGATGAGAATATTGAGGTAAAAGACGCCAAACAAAAAGTGAAAGATGAGATAGATTCTGAAACTTCAAGTGAAGATTGGCCAACCTTTAACGGGGCTAAAGTAGAGCCTAATGTTTTTGCTTTGAGTATGAGTGAAGAAATGCCAATACTTAATATTAATATTTCGGGAGATTATACTGTAGGAAAATTAAAAGAGTTTGGGGAGTATCTGCAAGATGAAATAGAAGGACTGCAAGAAATAAAACAAGTAGACATTCGTGGAGTACAAGATAAAGAGGTTGAAGTAGCTGTAGATATTTATAAAATGCAAGCCGCCAAAGTTAGTTTTGGCGATATTATAAACACAATAAACAGCGGTAATTCAACAATGTCGGCTGGTAATTTAATTGCAAGTGGTCAGCGTCGTACGATTCGTATTTTAGGGGAAATAGAAAAACCATCTGATTTAGAAAATTTTGTTGTAAAATCAGAAAAGGGAAACCCTATTTACTTAAAAGATGTTGCAGAGGTGTTTTTTAAAGAAAAAGATGTAACTACTTATGCTAGGCAGTACGGAGAGCAGGTTATTATGTTAGATGTAAAAAAACGTGCTGGTTCTAACATGGTTGCTGCAGCAGAGCAGATTAGAGAAATGGTACAAGATGCCAAAGACAATGTGTTTCCACCAGGTTTAGAGGTTTCTATAGCTAATGATCAATCTTCTGTAACCATTGCAGCAGTTGATGATTTGGTAAATAATATCATTTTTGGAGTTATTTTGGTTGTAATGGTCTTAATGTTTTTCTTAGGATTTAAAAATGCTATTTTCGTAGGTTTTGCAATTCCAATGTCTATGTTTATGTCGTTAATGATATTAAATATGTTAGGCTACACATTAAATACCATGATTCTTTTCGGGTTAATTATGGGGCTTGGTATGTTGGTGGATAATGGTATTGTGGTTGTAGAAAACGTATACCGTTTAATGGATGAGGAAGGAATGAGTAGAACCGAAGCAGCTAAAAAAGGTATCGGAGAAATTGCTTTTCCAATTATTATATCAACAGCAACAACAGTAGCAGCCTTTATTCCGTTAGGTTTATGGCCTGGAGTAATGGGAGAGTTTATGAAGCTTTTACCTATTACATTAGCCATTGTATTAAGTTCGTCATTAGTAGTTGCTATTTTCTTTAACTCTGTTTTGGTTTCAAACTTTATGAGTACAGAAGATGAGGATATGCCGTTAAAGAAAATAATTACAATGACAGTAGTCATGGCTGTAATTGGAATCTTAGTGTTTTTAGTGGGCGGTACATATAGAGGTTTAGGTACGTTAATGTTTTTTACAGCGATAATGCTTTGGGCTTACAGATTATTTTTACGTAAGTGGGCCAATTCTTTTCAAACAAAAGTATTACCTCGTTTAGAAAATTGGTATGAACGCCAGTTACGTAGAGCTCTATCAAAATCAGCACCGTATTGGCTAATAGGCGGTACATTTGCGTTACTTATTATCTCTTTTATAGCTTTCGGAGCATCGTTAGCTTCGCAACGTACAAAGGTTGAGTTTTTTCCTGATAACAAGCCTAATCAAATTATTGTTTATATTGAATATCCGCAAGGTACAGATATCAAAAAAACAAACACAATTACCAAGCAAATAGAAAAGAAGGTTTATTTAGTTTTAAATGACTCGCAATATACAGACGGTAATTACAACTTTTTAGTAGAAAGTACTGTTTCACAAGTTGGTGAAGGAGCCGGAAATCCAGCAGTTGATGCTGGTTCTAGTGGAGAATTGCCTCATAAAGGTAAAATAACAGCTTCTATGCGAGAATATAAATATCGTAGAGGAGCAGATAGCGAATTGTTACGCCAAAAAGTACAAGAAGCATTGGTGGGTATATATCCTGGTGTTTTAATTTCTGTAGAAAAAGATGCTAATGGACCACCAGCAGGAGCACCAATAAATATAGAAATTGAAGGAAACGACTATAGTGAGTTAATTGTTGTTGCTGAAAGAATGCGTGATTTTATAAACTCTAAAAATATTCCTGGAGTAGATGAGATTAAGATAGATGTAAATAAAGATAAGCCGGGTATGCAAGTTAATGTAGATCGTAAAAAGGCTGGTGAATTAGGTGTGAGTACATCACAAGTAGGACAGCAAATTCGTAATTCTATTTTTGGATCAAAAGCGGGTATTTATAAAGAAGATGGGGAAGATTATGATATTTACGTGCGTTTTAATGAGGCAAATAGATATAACACTAGTGCTATATTTAATCAAAAAATAATTTTTAGAGATAATACAGGTAGTGTAAAAGAAATCCCTATTTCTGCAGTAGCAGACCATAGTAACAACTCTGGTTTTAGTGCCATTAAGCATAAAGATTTAAAAAGAGTTGTAACAGTATATTCTCAATTATCGCCTGGTTTTACAGATGCAGGTGCAATTGTAAATCAAGTTCAAAACGAAATGAAATCGTTTGAAGGAATGCCAAAAAACATTAAAATAGATTATACAGGGCAAATTGAAGAGCAAAACAAGCAAATGGCTTTTCTAATGGGAGCTTTATTAACAGGTTTAGGTTTAATCTTCTTTATTTTAATATTCCAATTTAATTCTATTTCTAAACCAACAATTATAATGATTTCAATACTATTAAGTCTTATCGGTGTTTTTGGCGGAATGGTAATTACAGGGTCGGCATTTGTTATTATGATGACCATGATGGGAATTATTTCGTTAGCAGGTATTGTAGTAAATAACGGAGTAGTATTATTAGATTATGCACAATTATTAATTGATAGAAAGAAAAACGATTTAGGTTTAGATGAAGGTGCTTATCTAGAAATAAATGATTTATTTGAAGCAATAGTTAAAGCAGGTAAAGCGCGTTTGCGTCCGGTACTATTAACTGCAATTACAACTATTTTAGGTTTAATTCCGTTAGCAATCGGACTTAACATTAACTTTTTCTCATTGTTTGCAGATTTTGATCCTAAAATATATATGGGAGGAGATAACGTTGTTTTCTGGGGGCCGTTAGCATGGACTGTAATTTACGGTTTGTTAATAGCAACATTTTTAACATTAATTGCGGTACCAATATTATTCTTCTTAATTACGCAATTTAAAATGTGGACAAAGAGAAACGTATAGTGGTTTTTAATTTTTGTTAATCAAAAAGAGTTGAAAGTATTTATGCTTTCAACTCTTTTTTTATTTTTGAGCTATGGATAAAAAAGTTTTTACTGTTGATGAGGTTAAGCGTAAAATGGAGCATTATTGTGCCTACCAGGATCGCTGTCATAAAGAAGTAGAAAATAAATTAAGAGAGTACAGTATAATTCCTGAAGCTATAGAGATGATTCTTTTAAGCTTATTAAAAGATAATTTTTTAAATGAAGAACGCTTTTCTAAAAGCTATGCGAGAGGAAAATTCAGAATTAAAAAATGGGGAAAACAACGAATTGTTAGAGAGTTAAAGTTTAGAAATATATCAGCATACAATATAAAAACAGCATTAAAAGAGATTAATGAAGAAGAGTATATCACAACTTTATATAATCTCTTAGATAAAAAAAATAAAATGTTATCAGAAACCAATGAGTTTAAGAGAAACAAAAAAATAGCAGATTACTTATTATATAGGGGGTTTGAGAGTAGTTTAGTATATGAGGCGCTAAAAACTATTTAAAATTAAATAAACTATCTAATTTTATAGCTTTGTCAAATCGCTGTTTTGCGTAAACGGTATTTATTTTAGTATTCATACTGCCGTAAAGCGAAAATATTTTGGCAACCTGTTTGTTTATTTCTGTAGCAGTAATTGAAGGAATGTAAGTCATGTCTGCAAGTCTTAAAACTTCATTCTCAAAAACATTTACACGTGCTTTAAAAGCAGGTGTTTTAAGTATTTTTATATTTAAACTATCCTTTAGCTGCTTAGTTAGTTTTTTTAATTCAATAGCATTGTTTAATGCTTCAACTGGAGTTGTTTTTTCTAGTTTTTGTAAGAAATCAGCAGTTATAAAATATTCTTTCCATAACTTTATTTCTTTCGAAGAAGTGTCATCTAAACGTGCATATTTAGAGTTCTTAATAACAACATCCATTGTTGGTTTTTTAACAGGTTCATTCTTTTTAATACCTTTTTTCTGGCAAGAAAAAGAACTTAATAAAAAAGAAAAGAAAATAAATAAAAAGTATCTCATCACTAAAAATTGAAGTGATAAAAGTACATATTTTACTTGGTTTATGAATAAGAACAAAATTATAAGTTTGTAATCAGCAGTTTATGTTGTTATTTTGTTGATAATTAAAAAAGTAGAAATATTTTTTACGAATTATGAAATTCAATAACTTTGCAATCCTATATTTTTGAACTTTTAAGAATGAATGATACTATATTAATTTTAGGTGCTTGCGGGCAAATCGGAACAGAACTAACGCAAAAGCTGCGCGCTCTTTACGGAAGAGACAACGTAATAGCTTCTGATATTAGAGAAGGAAACCAAGAAATGATGAGTTCTGGACCTTTCGAAATTATTGACGCTACAAGCAAAGAACGAATTTTTGAAGTCGTTGAAAAATATAAAGTAACACAAGTGTATTTAATGGCAGCAATGCTATCTGCAACAGCAGAAAAATATCCTTTAAAAGGATGGGATTTAAATATGACGTCTTTACTAGCTGTATTAGAGTTGGCAAGAGAGAAACATATTCAAAAAGTGTATTGGCCAAGCTCAATGGCTTCATTTGGTCCTACATCTCCAAAAATAAATACGCCTCAGCAAACAATAATGGAACCTTCAACAGTTTACGGAATAAGTAAAGTGGCTGGTGAACATTGGTGTAATTACTACCACGAAAAATATGGAGTAGATGTTCGTAGTATTCGTTATCCTGGTATTATTAGTTGGAAAACATTACCTGGTGGAGGTACAACAGATTATGCAGTTGATATTTATTTTGATGCTATAAAAAACGGAACTTATGAGTGTTTTTTATCAGAAAATACACGTTTGCCAATGATGTATATGGATGATGCTATTAAGGCAACAATTCAAATTATGCAAGCTGATACAGCTAAAATTAAAACAAGAACATCTTATAATTTAGCAGCAATCAGTTTTACGCCAAAAGAAATTACGGCAGAAATAAGAAAGCATATTCCTGAGTTTGAAATTAGCTATAAACCAGATTTTAGGCAAGCAATTGCTGATAGTTGGCCTCAAATTATAGATGATTCTCACGCAAGAAAAGATTGGGGATGGCAACATAAGTTCGATTTAACTTCTATGACAAATGATATTGTTACGAATTTAAAAGCGCTACAAACGCAGAAATTAGAAGAAGTGTAAGTTTTTAAAGTTAAGAACGTCTATAGTATTTCTATTATAAGATTAGCAAAATGAAAACAATTATAGAAAATAGTTTAGAAAAAGCCATTTCATATTCAGAATATAGAGTTTTAGTAAAAAACTTATTAGATGAAGGTAAATCAACAGGACCAAACCAATCTGACGATTTATTAAATTATAGTTTGTTAAATGATAAGCGAATGAAGCGTTTAGATAAAACTATAAAAATTTCTGAGAATACCGCAGCTAAACTTAAGGAAATTAAAGAGCCTCAAACTTGGTTGGTTTTAACAGAAGGTTGGTGTGGTGATGCGGCGCAAAACTTACCTGTTATCAATAAAATTGCTGAAGAAAATTCAAATATTCAATTAAAACTTGTTTTAAGGGATGAAAACCTTGAGTTGATGGATGAGTTTTTAACCAATGGAGGTAGATCGATACCTAAGTTAATAGCCTTGAATAAAAATAATGAGGTTATAGATACTTGGGGGCCAAGACCAACTATTGCTACTAAAATGGTAGCTGATTATAAAGCAGCGCATGGTAGTTTAGATGCTGATTTTAAAAAAGACTTACAGGTTTGGTATAATAAAAATAAGGGTGAAGATGTTCAGGAAAATCTTGTTTCATTTTTAAAATAACACCCGCTTTTTATAAATAATAAATCTCCTTTTTGATTCACAAGAAGGAGGTTTTGTTTTCTGTATATTTGTGGTCTAGAAAAAACAATTATGTTCGTAGATTTTAATACTTTATCAGAAGATGCAAAAGTTTGGATTTATCCTTGTAGCAGAAAATTTTATCCGCAGGAAATAGACGGATTAAATGAGCAGTTAAAAACTTTTACTGAAAACTGGAAATCAGAAGATGAGAATTTTAAAGCTTCATTTGATGTAAAATATAATCGTTTTATTATTTTTTCTACAGAAGAAAACGCAGATTTATCTAATGCAGATATTGATACGCAAGTTGGTTTTATATTACAGTTGCAACAACAATATGATGTTGAATTGTTAGATAGAATGAATGTGTGTTTTAAGCAAGGAGAATTTACGCAGTATAAAGAATTGAAAGACTTTAAAATGCTTATTAAAAATAGAGCGGTAACAGAAAAAACAATTGTTTTTGATAATTTAATTCAAACAAAACAAGAGTTAGAAAATCATTGGGAAGTGCCAATTTTAGAAAGTTGGTATAATCGATTTTTAAAGAAAAAGAAATCATAATTTATCTTAACGAGCTAAATAAAAAAGCTGAAATATCAAATTGATATTTCAGCTTTTTTATGATGTTAATTTGGTGTGAACTCTATTCTGTTTCTAAAGATTTTATAAAAGAATCTACGCTTACTGCATTTTCAACATTAAAATCACCAATTTTAGTTCTTCTTAATGCTGATAAATGAGCGCCAGAATTTAATGCAACACCAAAATCGTATGCTAAAGAGCGAATATAGGTTCCTTTGCTGCAAACAACTCTAAAATCAAGATTATTGGCATTAATGTTTGTTATTTCAAAAACCGGAATCGTAACTTCTCTCGATTTTATTTCGGTAGTTTCACCTTTTCTAGCTAGCTCGTATAAGCGCTTCCCTTCTTTTTTAATAGCAGAAAAAATAGGTGGTTTTTGCTGAATTATTCCTGTAAACTGTTTGGTTGTTTCGTGAATTAATTCATTAGTAATATGGTCTGTAGCAAAGGTTTCATTTACTTCAGTTTCTAAATCATAACTAGGTGTTGTTCCTCCTAAAGTAATAGTACCAGTATATTCTTTTATTTGGCCTTGATACGTATCAATTATCTTCGTTTTTTTACCGGTGCAAATAATTAGCAAACCAGTTGCTAATGGATCTAAAGTACCAGCGTGCCCAACTTTTATTTTTTTAATATCAAAACGCTTACGTATGTGCCAACGAAGTTTATTTACAACCTGAAAGGATGTCCACTCTAAAGGTTTATCAATCAATAAAACTTGTCCGTTTTTGTAATCTTCTTCCGTTTTCATATTAGTTTAATAAAGAGTATCCAATAGCGATTAATCCTACAATCGCACAGTAAATAGAAAAGTATGATAATTTGCTTTTTTTAACGAGTGCAATCATCCAATTACAAGCAACTAAACCTGCTAAAAAAGCAGCGATAAATCCTGCTGATATTGGAGCGATTTCAGAAGATTGAAAATTAATATCTCCGCTAAGTAGATCTTTTGCTATTTTACCAAAGATAAGTGGTACTACCATTAAAAATGAAAATCGAGCTGCTTTACTACGGTCAATACCAAGTAAAACAGACGTAGAAATAGTTGCTCCTGAACGAGAAATACCAGGTAACATTGCAATAGCTTGAGAAATACCTATAATTAATGAGTTTTTAAAAGATACTTCTTTATTGGTGTTTTTAGCTTTATCAGCAAATAATAATAACACAGCAGTAACTAATAACATAATACCCACAAATAGTACTTTTCCGCCGAAAAAAGATTCTAACTGTTCTTCAAATAATAATCCGATAATTACTGCCGGAATCATAGAAAGAATAATTTTTAATGAAAATTTCATTTCTTTATTCCATTTAAATTGGAACAATCCTTTAAAAATTTCAGTAACTTCTTTTCTGAAAATTACTAAAGTGCTTAAGGCTGTTGCAAAATGCAATACAACAGTAAAAGTTAAGCTTTCTTCTGGTACAGATGTATCGCCTAAAATAGCTTTAGCAAGTTCTAAATGCCCACTTGATGATACTGGTAAAAACTCGGTAAGACCTTGAATAATTCCAAGAATAATAGCTTCTAATAAATCCATGCTTATTTTTTAGGGTTGGCAAAAATAGCATAAATTTCGATACCTAAACCAATAAGAACTAAAGTTGGTGCCAAACGAATTCTGCGCCAATTATAAATTTCTTTATTAAATACATTTGGGTCGTCGCTACCACCACCGGCCATTAAAATAAAGCCTAAAGCAATTACAGCTAAACCTATTAGCATAATGATATAATTTCGTTTGCCGAATAAAAAATCTTGTTTCGAAGTGTTTTCTTTTTTCATATAATCTTAGTAATACAAATCGTTCGTTTGTAAGTTTAAAAAACGTTGTGTGGCAAAAAAGGTGCTTATCCATGTAATAAAAAAGGCTGTGAATAAAACACCACCTGTTACGTAGATTAAAGAAATGTAATCGGTTAGTAACTCTAAAGAAGGTATGTATTTATTTATGTAATAAATTACAATAGCCAAGCCTATTAAAGAAATAAATGCTCCTAAAACACCTAGTTTTATACTTTGCCAAATAAATGGTTTGCGAATAAAACTTTTGGTGGCACCAACCATTTGCATGGTTTTAATATTAAATCTTTTTGAGTAAATAGACAAACGAATAGAGCTGTTGATTAATATTATAGCAACTAAAGCAAAAAAACCACTTAAAACTAATAACCAAAAGCTAATTTTTTTAATGTTTTTTGTTAGTAATTGCACTAAAGGTTTGTCGTAATTTACTTCTGCAACAAAATTATTTTTATCAAAAGATGTTTTAATTTCATCCATTTTTTCAGGAGTAACAAAAGCAGCTTTCAAGTAAATATCAATTCCATTTTTTAAAGGATTATCTCCTAAAAATTTTAAAAAATCTTCACCTAAATCTTTTTTGTAAGTTTTAGCAGCTTCATCTTTAGTTATATAAACTACTTTGTTTGTAAAGTTTTCTTTTTTAAGTGTTTCTTTAAATTTAATTAGTTGTTTGTCGGTTATATCATCTTTTAAAAATAAGGTCATCACTACTTTTTCTTTGAAGTGATTTGCTACCTTGGTAGATTTTAGTAAAATTAAGCCTAAAATTCCCATCATAAAAAGTACCAATGCAATACTTACGACTACAGAAACATATGATGATTGTAAACGGCGTTTTTGAAAAGAATCAAAAGAGTTTGTCATTGTTTAATATGCTTTTTAGACTTTGCAAGATACAAATATTTAGGAGTTTTTAAATGAATGAATTACTCGATTTCTTGGCATAATTCAATTAAAACTCCATTTGTTGTTTTAGGGTGTAAAAAAGCAACTAATTTATTGTCAGCACCTTTTTTAGGGGTTTCGTTTAGTACTGTAAAACCTTCCTTTTGTAAGCGCTTTATTTCTGCATTAATATCAGTAACAGCAAAAGCTATATGGTGAACACCTTCTCCTTTTTTTTCTATGAATTTAGCGATAGGGCTTTCAGGGTTTGTTGCTTCTAACAACTCAATTTTATTAACTCCTGTTTTAAAAAAAGATGTTTTTACGCCTTCACTTGCTACTTCTTCAATTTTATAATGAGGTTTGCCAAAAAGGGCTGCAAATAATCCGTTTGATTTTTCTAAATCTTTAACGGCAATACCAATGTGTTCTATTTTATTCATTTTGTAAAAATAATAAAATCTATTGGTTATAATACCAATGAAAAAACAAGAGTGTATCACATTAAAAGTAAGTAGCATAAACCTTGTCTTGGTAAAGGTGTTTTTCCTGTTTTATTTATTAAGTAATTTGGTAAAGTGTTTGTTTTTAGTGGTTTGCTAATTTTTGTTTTTTATCGATAAGAGAATGTTAAAAAATAAGGTGTTATATTTAAAAAGTATTTTATAAATTTTTATTTTATGAAAAAATCAGATTTAATTAAGTTGTTCATTACTGCTTACACATTAATTTTTATTGCTTGTATGCTTTCTTGTGAAAGACATGAATGCAAATGTGAACATGATGGTGTTGAGATACCAGAAGGTACTTTTTGCTATACTAATAAAGGAAGGCCATCAAACATGGTTAAATACAATGAGATTGTTAATATGTTACAAGCTTATGATTCAACAAGGAAATTTGTTTTAGAAAAATCTTTAGGTTTTGAAGATACAAGGGTAAATACTTATCCGATAGAAGAACTTAAAAACTACTTAGGTTATATTGAAAACTTGTGTGCTCAAAAAAAATATACCCTTAACTGGTATTAATATTATTTCGGCGGCGTATTCTAATAAGAAATCAAATCCCAAAGAGGCGGGATATCAAACGTTAATATTTATGCCAACGACTACAATTGATGGAGAACATTTTGTAACTTTTGATCCATTAATTTCAAAAAAAGGAATGCCAATTACATTTAAATCAATATTGGCAAAAAGAAATTATAATTGGTATTATGATAAAAGTAAATTAGCTAAAACCAAAAATGCATTAAAACAAAACGATTTACTGAAGAATGAAGATAGTGCCGGTTCAAATAAATTAGGATCTGTTCCTCCATATTAATAAATAGCATTTTACTTTGATAGATTTTCTAGATTACATACCTCGAGTATTACAAGTAATTGCATCTTTTACTGCAGTTGTTGTTTATGTTGAGCGTAAATCTAAATTTATTCTTTTTCTTGCAATATTAACTAGTGCTATTGTTTTTGTTGAAAGTTTGGGTGTTTATTTTCAAAATAATCAAATTAACTTAAGGGGTTACTTATACCACATATATTCTTTTTTTGAATATAATCTTATTGCTTTAATATATTTAGAAGTTGTTAAAAAGAAGAATAATAGAAATCTTTTAAAGGTAATAATTTTAGTTGTCAATATTTTTTACTTCTCAAGTTGGTTTTACTCACCATTACAATTATATATAACCCCATTAGGATCATTAGCTGTAGGTGTTTTTTTAAGCTTATACTTAAAAGAGTTATTACTGTCTGATAAGATATTAAATTACAAAAAAGAGTTGCCTTTTTGGGTTACAGTTGGTTTTATGATTTTTTACTTACCGTCTATTCCTTTTTTTATGATGGTGAAATACATGCATGATAGAGGGTTATTTTTTATATTAAGCATTCTTGTTATTTTAATGAATTTATTTATTATTTATGGATTATTATGCGGCAAGAAGAAAATATAATATTAGTAGTTTCAACAGCTATAATAGCATTAATAGTACTTTTATTAGTGGTGTTGTTTACTGTTTTTCAGCGTCGAAAAAATAAATTATTATTAGAAAGAGAAGAAAATAAAAAGCGTTATGAAAAAGAAATTACAGAAACTCAAATAGAAATTCGAGAAGAAACTTTGCGAAATATTAGTTGGGAATTACACGATAATATTGGGCAACTTTTAACGTTAGCAAAAATACAAATACAACATGTGTCACCAGATAATATTGGAGAAATATCTGATACTATTACAAAAAGTTTGGTAGAAATAAGAGCATTATCTAAGTCAATCAATCCCGATTTTATAAAAAACATAAAACTAAAAGAAGCTTTAAAATTAGAAATAGAGCGATTTAATCGATTAAGTTATATCGAGTCAAGTTTAACGATTATAGGAAAAGAAAAAATAATAAATCAAAAGCATGAAATTATAATTTTCAGAATGTTGCAAGAGTTTTTTTCAAACACAATAAAACATTCAAAAGCATCTAAGTTAAATGTTTGTTTATCTTATAAAGATAAAGTTATCGAAATTATTTCAAAAGACAATGGAGTTGGTTTTGATGCTGATAGAAAGGGTGTTAAAGGTATTGGTTTGCAAAATATAAAAGCCAGAGCAAAATTAATAAAAGCGGAAGTTAAAATGGAATCAGAATCTAAAAAAGGAACAAGTTTAATAATAAATTATTATATTTAGAGAACCAAGTGTAATTTCCCCTACAACATACTACTAATCAAACCTACGTAATTATGAAATATTCAGTTGTAGTTGTAGACGATCATACGTTATTGTCGCAAGCTATTGAAGGAATGGTAAATACTTTTGATAAATTTAAAGTATTATACACCTGTAAAAACGGTAAAGAAGTTGCCGATAAATTTTCAACATCACCTAAGAATATACCCGATATTGTTTTAGTAGACGTAAATATGCCAATAATGAATGGTATTGAAACCACAGAGTGGATTGTAGCGCATCATCCAAAAGTACATGTTATGGCATTGTCGGTAGAAGATGCTGATAATACTATTTTAAAGATGCTAAAGGCAGGAGCCGTTGGGTATTTACTTAAAGATACTCAAAAAGGAGTGTTAGAAAAGGCATTGTTAGAAATGATGGAGAACGGTTTTTATCATACAAAAAATGTAACAACGTTATTGTTAGACTCTGTATCAGGTAAAAACGGAAAAAACAATGTTTGTTTTAAAGATAATGAAATGAAATTCATGAAGTTGGCTTGTTCTGAGTTGACTTATAAAGAGATTGCCGAAAAAATGTTTTTAAGTCCAAAAACTATAGACGGATATCGTGATAGTTTATTTACAAAGCTTAATGTTAGAAACAGAGTTGGCTTAGTAATATATGCCGTGAAAAATAAAATTTACACTCCGTAATTTTATCCGTAAATTTGCAGCATGGAAGAAACTAATAGACAACGAAAAATTGCAGGAGTATTGCAAGAAGATTTGGTAGATGTTTTACAACGTGCTGCGCAAGATGGAATGAAGGGTGTAATAATATCTGTATCTAAAGTTTCGGTTACTGCCGATTTAGGAGTTGCAAAAGTATATTTAAGCGTCTTTCCTTCTGATAAAAGAGACGAAATTGTTGATGGAGTAAAATCTAACACGCCATTAATTCGTCATGAAATGGCGAAAAGAACAAGACATCAATTAAGAAGAATGCCAGAGTTATTATTTTTTGGTGATGACAGTTTAGATTATATTGAAGATATTGATAAGTCTTTAAAAGGTGATGATGTAGATCCTATTAAAAACCCAGATGTTTTACCACGTCGTCAAAAACGTTAATAAATTTTATTTAAAATAGTACTTAAGATTTATTAAAATTGAAATTCTCTTTATATATCGCTAAAAGATACTTGTTTTCTAAAACAAGCACCAATGCCATAAATATAATTACATTTATTGCAGTTTTTGGTGTTGTTGTTGGAGCTTTAGCTTTGTTTGTTATTTTATCGGGATATTCAGGTTTAAGAACCTTTAGCGATTCTTTGCTTAAAGTCTCAGACCCTGATATAAAAATAACAGTCGTAAAAGGAAAATCTTTTAAGTATTCTGATGAAATTCATCAAGAGTTACTTCAGGATACTCAAATAAAAGCAATTTCAAAAACAATAGAAGAACGTGTTTTTTTAAAGTACAAAGATAAAAATCAAGTTGCTTTTATAAAAGGTGTTGATAAAAATTATAAGGATATAATTCCTACAGATACTTTGTTAGCGTTGGGAACTTGGGTAGATCCTGAGTTTAAAAATACGGCCGTTATAGGTTACGGAATTTCATATAAACTTTCACTTAATGTTGCAAATTTTGGTGAGCCATTACAAATAATGGTGCCAAAACCTGGTAAAGGATTTGTAAATGTAAATAATGCTTTTCGTTCAATTTCTACACAGGTTATTGGTGCTTATTCGGGGTCAGAAGAATTTCAGAATAAATACGTTTTTACTGAGTTGACTTCTGCTCAAGAGCTTTTGAATTATGATGAAGATCAAATTTCAGGAATAGAGCTCAAGTTAAAAAAGGATGTTAATTCAGATGATTTTCAAGAAAAATTACAAAATAATTTAGGTGCTGCTTTTAGTGTTAAAACAAGAGCGCAATTAAATGCCTTGTATTATAAAGTAATAAATACCGAGCGATTTATTTCGTATTTAATTTTTACTTTAATACTCGCAATAGCTTTATTTAATGTAATCGGATCAATAATTATGATGATTATTGATAAAAGAAAAAATCTTAAAACATTATTTAACTTAGGGGCAAGTATCGATGATATAAAAAAAATATTTGTATTACAAGGGTTCTTATTAACAATTATAGGTATGATTGTAGGTATAGTTATTGGTGTTTTACTGGTGTTAATACAGCAACGTTACGAGCTATTTATGATTACAGAAAGTTTAGCTTACCCAGTTGAATTTAGATGGATGAATCTATTAGTTGTAATATTTACAATTTCAATACTGGGCTTCATAGCATCTAAGGTAGCGAGTTCGAGAATTTCTAGAAATTTTATAGAAAAGTAAACTTACCTTATTTCCGGAATAACCATATTACCAAATTTAGCTTCTACTTCATCAAAAGCAGCGAATACATCTTTTGCATCATCCGAAGTTACCATTTTCATACGGTATTCTTTAAAATGCGGAATTCCTTTAAAATAGTTAGTATAGTGTCTTCTTGTTTCAAAAACACCTAATACAGGTCCCTTCCAATCTATAGACATTTGTAAATGCCTACGTGCCATTTCTACACGTTGTGCAATGGTTGGTTTAGCTAAGTATTCTCCTGTTTTAAAATAATGCTTTACTTCGTTAAAAAACCAAGGATATCCTATAGAGGCTCTACCAATCATACAGCCATCTAATCCGTATTTATCACGCATTTCCATAGCTTTTTCGGGCGAAGTAACATCACCGTTTCCAAACACAGGAATATGCATTCTTTGATTGTTTTTAACTTGAGCAATTGGTGCCCAATCAGCATCACCTTTATACATTTGTGCACGTGTACGACCGTGAATAGAAATTGCCGCACAGCCAACGTCTTGTAAACGCTCAGCCACTTCTACAATTTTAATAGAATCATGATCCCAGCCTAAACGTGTTTTTACGGTAACAGGTAAATTGGTGTGTTTTACCATCGCCTCAGTAAGAGAAACCATTAAGTCGATATCTTTTAAAATTCCTGCTCCTGCACCTTTAGAAACCACCTTTTTAACAGGGCACCCAAAGTTAATATCAATAATATCAGGCTTCGATTTTTCTACAATTTCTACCGTTTTTAACATCGATTCTAAGTTTGCACCAAAAATCTGAATTCCAACAGGACGTTCCTTTTCGTAAATATCTAACTTCATTACGCTTTTTGCAGCGTCGCGAATCAGTCCTTCCGAAGAAATAAATTCAGTATAAACAACATCAGCACCGTTCTCTTTACACAATGCTCTAAACGGTGGATCACTCACATCTTCCATCGGCGCTAATAATAGCGGAAAATCCGGAAGTTCTATATTACCAATTTTTACCATGCTGCAAAGTTACTTTTTATTTTTTATTGAATAAAAAAAGGAATCAATTTTGATTCCTTTAGTTTATATTTTAAATTTATTAAAATTAAAAAACTCTTACGATATTAAATCCAAAAGCAACGTCGTTAAACCATTTTCCTTCGGTTCTTGTTAAAAAACCAGAATCATTGCTGGCTTTAGAATTAGTGAAAACTAACTGAAAAACATGTCCACCAGTTTCAATATCTAAACCAAGAGTTAAAGGGTTTGAAAAAATTGAATTTTCATGACGACTTAAATTAATTGCATAATCAGCATTTATACTCATACGCTTACTTATTTTTACCCTACCACCCATACCAACAATAAATTGATTTAGATTTAAGTCTCCTGTACTATTAAATTTTTGTAGATTATTTTGACGTACAAAAGTAGGAGCAATTAAAAGAGATATGTTTTTAGATATTCTTCTCGATGCTAATATTTGGGCAGTAATGCTAATTCTATCTTTAAATCTTAATCCAGGGTTAAATTCTGTTTTTAATTGAGAAGCAATATCAGTAGATCCATAAGCAACTATGTTTAAAGGGAATTTTGAAGATTGTTTTTTTAATCTAATTTTAGCGGATCCAGAATATGTTTTTTCAAAAGAATCTCTACTAAGACTAAACTGAACTCCATCCCAAAAACTATATGCAAACTGAATTTTAGTATTAGCCCCATCTAATCCAAAAAAATTATCGATTCCATCAGCCAAAGGACTAAATCTATGCGATACTATAAAATACAAGTCTTTTTTATCAGCAATTTTTGTTGATTGCAAATTACCGATTTGCATAGCTTTAAAAGCTGGAAGTTCATATTGTGAATTATCTGTTGTTTCTTGTTTTAGCTCATCAAGAAGTTCTTCTTGAGCGTTTACGGAGAATATAGAAATAAATAAGAATAATATTGATAGTTTTTTTAGCATCGTTTTTAGTTTTTAATAATACATTGGTTTAGTTTTAACTCTTCTAATAAGTCATCATATCCTATAACAACTCCTTTTATTGTAATAGATTGATTTGGTTTAAAATCATTAATGTTTATTGTTTTTATAAATTGACAATAAATACTGTTATTAAGTATAACACCTAGAGCATCTTTTTCGGTTATTACTCCGCTTAATTCAACAGTTTTGTTTATCCATTTACTACTGTTTTTATTTACTAATAATATAAAATCATTTGATTTTCCTTTAAAATGAGTAGCTAATTCTTCGGTGGTTTTATGTGATTTATACACATAGTTATACCCAGTTATCATAAAAGTTATGATAATAATTAAAATAGATATGAGCCATTTATTTTTTTTCTTTAAGCTCATAATTTAGAGTAATGTTAATTTTTTTAGCTATTTTTTTTCGAACGATACTAGGAATTTTAATGCCAAAATCTTCAGGTTTTACTGAAAAATTAGAGTTTATAATTATAAAATCATTTTTTCTACTAATTTTTGCCCAAGTATTTATGTTTTTACTTATTCCTCTAATTGTTAAAGATCCTTGTATAAGGTGTTTTTCTTTAGAGGTGAAATTTTCTTTATCAAAGTTTTTAATCTTTCCTTTAAAAGTTGTTTTCGGAAATTTATATGAATCCATATAATTTTCATTAAAATGCTCTTGCATTAAAGCTACTTTAAATTTAAAAGCATTTATAGGTATAAGAGCAGCAATATCTCCAGTGTTAATTTTTAAAATTACTGAACTACTGTTATTGTTAGCTTCAACAGGTTCAAAAGCATCGATGGATGCTTTGAATTCTGTTAAGCCAGTTCTTGTATAGTATTTTTGAGCACAAATAGTTTGCGATATTAGTAATAATAATATAAGAGTTCTCATACTTTAATATTGCTTTTTAATTTTCTAAGAACCCATCAGCTTTCCATTTGTCAATTATAGCTCTCGTATCACTTGATAGCCTTCCAGATGCAGGCATAGGATCGTTTGCATTATTCATTCTTTCTATCATACCTCTATTTTCAGCTGCACTTTTAACTTCTGCATAATTAGTTAATCTTAATCCAGAAGCTGGGTTTGTTGAGTCATGACAGCTTGAAGTTGCACAACTATTATCAATTATTGTTTTTACATCTTTATTATAAGTTGTTTTAGCACTTGCTCCACCGCCAGAACCGCTACTAGAACCAGAGCCACCACCTCCAGGAGGTATAATTTCAGGTTCAGATGAAGATGAGCAGCTAATTAAAAATAGCCCTAAGCTTAAAATACATAGTGTTAACTTAAAATTTTTCATGATGTTATTTAATTTATGGGGTTGATAATTGATATAGTCGGTTATTTATATTAAAATTACATTTTAATGTATTTATTTATGTTGTTTGTTTACTTTTTTCTGTATTTTGATATGAATATAATAAGTATTTTTAATTTTAACTTGTTTATTGTTAATAGTTTTTTTTAATTTTAGAGATAGTTTTTTATTTAGGTTTGTTAATTCTGAATTATATTTTTGTTTTTAAAATTTGTCTTTTTTTTTATTGTAAAAAATAAAACAGGTATGGTAATTTTAATTGTACAACGTTTTTCAATAAAGTATCTTTGTCAGTCATAAGAGGCTAGAAATACGACGCATGAAGAAAATAAGAAATTTTTGCATTATTGCACATATTGATCACGGTAAAAGTACACTTGCCGATAGATTACTAGATTATACAGGAGCGGTAACTGAGAGAGAAAAAAAATCGCAGTTATTAGATAATATGGATTTAGAGCGTGAACGTGGTATTACCATTAAGTCGCATGCAATTCAAATGGATTATACCTACCAAGGAGAAGATTATATTTTAAATTTAATTGATACTCCTGGTCACGTAGATTTTTCATACGAAGTTTCTCGTTCTATTGCTGCCTGTGAAGGTGCATTATTAATTGTTGATGCTGCACAAAGTATTCAGGCACAAACAATTTCTAATTTATATTTAGCTTTAGATAATGATTTAGAAATTATTCCTGTTTTAAATAAAGTTGATTTACCATCTGCAAACCCAGAAGAGGTTACAGATGATATTGTTGATTTATTAGGCTGTGAACCAGAAGATGTAATTCACGCAAGTGGAAAAACTGGTTTTGGTGTTGATAATATTTTAGAAGCAATTATAAATAAAGTTCCTGCTCCTGAAGGTAACCCTGATGCGCCTTTAAAAGCCTTGATTTTTGATTCTGTTTATAATTCTTATAGAGGAATTGAAACTTATTTTAGAGTAATAGATGGTTCTATTAAAAAGAATCAGCGTATTAAATTTATGTCAACAGATACCGAATATAAAGCGGATGAAGTTGGTACTTTAAAGTTAGAGCAAGAGGTAAAACAAGAAGTAAAAACAGGAGATGTAGGGTACTTAATTACGGGTATTAAAGTTGCAAAAGAAGTAAAAGTAGGAGATACAATTACTGATTTTGAAAATCCTACTACTGATATTATAGATGGTTTTGAAGATGTAAAACCAATGGTTTTTGCAGGTATTTATCCTGTTGATACAGAGGATTATGAAGAGTTACGTAATTCAATGGAAAAGCTACAGTTAAATGATGCTTCTTTAGTATTTCAGCCAGAAAGCTCGGCAGCGTTAGGTTTTGGTTTTCGATGTGGATTCTTAGGAATGTTACACATGGAAATTATACAAGAACGTTTAGAACGTGAGTTTAACATGACTGTAATTACTACAGTGCCAAACGTTTCTTATCACGCATACACAAAGAAAAATCCGACAGAAATAGTATTATTAAATAATCCGACAGATTTACCAGATCCATCAAGATTAGAAAAAGTTGAAGAACCTTTTATTAAAGCATCAATAATTACAAAATCAGATTTTGTAGGGCAAGTAATGTCACTTTGTATTGAAAAAAGAGGGGAGATAGTAAATCAAACGTATTTAACTACCGAAAGAGTTGAATTAACTTTTGATATGCCTTTGGCAGAAATTGTATTTGATTTTTATGATAGATTAAAAACGGTTTCAAAAGGATATGCTTCTTTTGATTATGCACCTATAGGAATGCGTACTTCTAAGTTAGTTCGTGTAGATATTTTATTAAACGGTGATCCTGTTGATGCACTTTCAGCACTATTACATGCAGATAATGCATATACAATTGGAAAGAAAATAGTTGAAAAACTAAAAACTTTAATACCAAGACAACAGTTTGATATTCCTATTCAAGCAGCAATTGGAGCTAAAATTATTGCACGTGAAACAACAAAAGCTTTACGTAAAGATGTAACGGCAAAATGTTATGGTGGAGATATTTCACGTAAACGTAAGTTATTAGAAAAGCAAAAGAAAGGTAAGAAAAGAATGCGTCAGGTTGGTAATGTAGAAATTCCACAAGAAGCATTTATGGCAGTTTTAAAGTTAAATGATTAAGCTTTAATACTACATATATAAGTATAAAAAATGCTCTCGCAAAACCGAGAGCATTTTTTATTTAAAAGAAATTTAAAAGTAGCTAGACAACCTAATCTCTACTTCCTAAAATACGTAATGCCCAATATAAAAGCATTGCTAAAGAACCAAGTGCGGCAACTAAGTAGGTTCTTGCAGCCCATTTTAAAGCGTCTTTAGAGCCCGCTAACTCTTCACGAGTTACAATATGTTTGTTTTCTAACCAAGCTAATGCTCTGTTACTTGCGTCATATTCTACCGGAAGCGTAATAAAGCTAAACAACGTACCCATTGCCATAAAAATAAGTCCACCAATAGCAACCATTTGTCCAATTCCTGGCTGACCAGCACCAGCACCTAAAATAAGGCCACCAATAATCATCCATTGAGAAAAACGAGAAGAAATACTAACAATAGGTACTAATTTAGAGCGCATTGTTAACCATTGATATGCTTTTGCATGTTGTACAGCATGACCAACTTCATGAGCAGCTACAGCCGCAGCCGATGCGTTTCTTTGGTTGTAAACACCTTCACTTAAATTTACAGTTTTATTTTGCGGGTTGTAATGATCGGTTAACATACCGGGTGTAGAAATAACTTTTACATCGTTAATACCGTGGTCATCCAACATTTTTTGAGCTATTTCTGCTCCGCTCATACCATTACGTAAATGAACTTGCGAATATTTTTTAAATTTTCTTTTAAGTGTATTACTTACTATCCAGCTGAATAAAGAGATAATACCTATTAGAATATAAAATCCTATCATAATTTATTTAGTTTTAAAATTTTGTATCAATTTTGTTTGATAAATTTACAACATAAATTATTCCATTATTAAATTACCTATAATAAAAGTGTCATAATGTCAAATAAGCCAAAAATTTTAATAGTATATACAGGAGGAACCATTGGTATGGTTAAAGATTATAAAACCGGAGCGTTAAAAGCGTTTGATTTTAGTCAGATATCTAGCAAAATTCCAGAATTACAACAATTACATTGTGATATTTCTACTATTTCTTTTGATGAGCCTATTGATTCTTCAAATATGAATGTAAATTATTACATTGATATCGCAGAAATTATTGCTGATAATTATGAGAAGTTTGATGGTTTTGTAGTGCTTACAGGTTCAGATACGATGTCGTATACATCATCAGCAATTAGTTTTATGATAGAAAATTTACAAAAGCCAGTAATATTTACGGGTTCTCAGTTACCAATTGGGGATTTAAGAACCGATGCAAAAGAAAACTTAATTACTTCCATACAGGTGGCTTCAACGTATGAAAACGGAAAACCAGTAATTCAAGAAGTAGGGTTGTATTTTGAGTATAAATTATACAGAGCAAATAGAACGACAAAAATAAATGCAGAGCAATTTGAAGCTTTCGCATCGATGAATTATCCACCTTTGGCTGAAAGCGGCGTTCATTTAAATTTTAATTATCCTGTATTGTTTAGATCAATTAAAGAAGAAGAGAAGCTTGTTTTTAGAAAAAATTTAGATAATAATGTTGCTATTTTAAAACTGTTTCCGGGTATAACAGTATCGGTAGTAGAAAGTTTTATGAATATACCGAACTTAAAGGGTGTGATTTTAGAAACATACGGTGCAGGAAATGCTCCTACAGAAAAGTGGTTTATCAATTTATTAGAAAAAGCCGTTTCCAAGAACATATATATTGTAAATGTTACTCAATGTGCAGGTGGAAGTGTTATTTTAGGTCATTATGAAACAAGTTCAGATTTAAAACGTATCGGAATTGTAGACGGAAAAGATATAACAACCGAGACAGCAGTGGCAAAAATGATGTATTTATTAGGAGAAAAATTATCAAAAGAACAATTTAAACACTATTTTGAAACTTCATTAAGGGGAGAAATTAACTAATTTCTTTTTTTTTAATTAAATTTACAATCATAAGTGCTTGAAATAGTATTAGAAACAAGAAAAAGACGTAAAACCTCTCGTTTTTTTTTAATGTACCAACATTTTTTTGTTACTTGGCAGTCTGAAAAATAAAAAAGTGTAATAAGTACAAGTAAAGAATTACTTATTGTTAAAAAAGTAAGTAATTTATAGTAAAATTTGTATTTTTAACCCGTTAACTATTTAAAATTAATTATAACAAAATGAA